>NZ_JBNNIW010000010.1:21207-143298 GCF_050269715.1 Halomonas sp. NPDC076908
CCGGCACCGCTCCGCGCTGCTCCCGCGGGTGCGCCTGAGGCTTACCACGCGCTACTAAATCACGCCTGCATATGGAAATGTGAACATATGAATTTCCGTAACCCGTGTAAGACGACGGATGCACATTAGATGAACGATACATGAACCGTAGCGCGTGGTAACGAATCTCGCGAGGTACGAGCGTATGAGGCACCCGCGGGAGGCGTCGGAACGACGCCCAACGGCACCGAACCAACCACGCCCGCATAAGCCAACCCCGGCACCGCTCTGCTCCCGCGGGTGCGCTGACGCTTACACCGCGCTAGGAAATCGATTCACCCCTCACCCCCTGCGCCTTAACTTACCCCCAATCACCAACATACAAGGCGTAAGCAGCAGAGTAAGTGCGGTGCCGAAGGTGAGGCCGCCTGCTATGGCGCTCGACATCTGTGTCCACCACTGGGCGGAGGGGGCGTTAAAGCCTAGCGCGGGCGAAAACAGATCAACGTTGATACCCAATACCATCGGCATCAGCCCCAGTACCGTGGTAATCGCGGTTAACAGTACCGGGCGCAGGCGCAAGCAGCCCGCTTCCAGGGCGGCTTCTCCTGGGGATAAACCATCTCGGCGGAGCTCATTATAGGTATCGATCAAAACGATATTGTTATTGACCACGATGCCCGCCAGAGCAATAACACCCATCCCCACCATCACAATGCCGAAAGCCTGGCCGGTAATTAGCAGGCCCATCAGCACCCCTGCGGTGGAGAACACAATCGCTGAAAGCACCAAGCCCGCCTGATAAAAGCTATTGAACTGGGTCACCAGAATCAACGCCATCAAACCGATGGCGATCAAAAACGCGCCGACTAAGAACTGCATCGACTCCTGCTGATCTTCCTGCTCACCAGCCACATTGACCATTAACCCATCAGGTAAGCTGCCGCTGCTAGCCTCAAGCAGGGCGCGCAAGCGCTCATCGGCTAAATAGCCAGGACTAAGGTCGGCCTGAATGGTAATCGCCCGACGGCCATCAATGCGGCTGAGTGTGCCCACCTTGGGCGCCGGTGTTAGGGTTACAAAGTGCGAGATAGGCACCTGGCCGCGCTGAGTATTGATCGTTAAACGCTCTAACTGATCCAGGGATCGCCAGTTTTGTGGCAGGCGAACGCGGATGTCCACCTCATCGCTCACTTCCGGCGGGCGGTAGCTGGCGACCTGAAGGCCGGTCGTTAGTAGCTGTACCGCGCTACCAATCGTGGTTATATCGGTACCCATACGGGCAGCGGCTTCTCGGTCGACATTAATCTGCCACTCCACCCCCGGCAGGCTGCGATCATCCTGAATATCCACAAAACCGCCTAGTTCGCGCATCAACTGGTTCAGTTGGTTAACCCCCGCATCGGCAACGGCTGGATCGGTAGCGCTAATTTCAAGCACGATCGGTTTGCCACCGCCAGGGCCCATCTCCTGCTCCTGAAACTCCAGCGTGATGCCGGGAATATCGTGGGCCCGCTCAGCCATATCGGCCAAAATAGCCCGGGCAGGGCGGCGCTCATGCCAATCGATAAACTGAAACTGCAGCATACCGATGACATCATTGCCCATCTGCTCGTTAGGCACGGCAAAGGAGCGCGCATACAGCGCTCTTACTTCACTCATGCCAGATAGCCTTGCTTCCACGCGCTGCACAATGGCATCGGTTTCGACCGCGGAGAAGTCGCCTCGGGCGCGTACCAACACCTGCGCGCTGTCGGGTTCGACGTTGGGGAAGAAATCAACACCGTGATTGAAACGCGCATAGCCGGTATACAGCAGTATCATCAACAGCACGGCGACCAGCAGCACCCAAGCAGGGTGCTTGAGCAGTCTGGCAAGCAAGTGACGATAGCCGCGACCGAATGACGTTGTGGCCGCTTCATGTTTAGCGTCCAGGTCAGCATTGTCAGCAGTCACTTCGCTACGTGTAAACAAGCGCCCCAGGGTGGGCAAAAACACCAGCGCCATGGCAAGCGACGCCAGCAGACACAGAATCACCGTCGCGGGCAGATACTTCATAAACTGACCCACCACGCCAGGCCAGAAAAGCAGGGGAATAAAGACCGCCAGGGTAGTAGCGGTTGAGGCAATTACTGGCCAGCTCATCCGTGAAGCAGCGTTAAGCCACGCTTCGTGGGGTGTTTGACCATCGCGCAAGTGGCGATCAGCAAGTTCGCTGACCACGATCGCACCATCAACCAGCATGCCTGCCACCAAAATCAGCGCGAAAAGCACCACAATATTGAGCGTAAAGCCAAACGCCCACACCAGCAGAATACCGGTCAAAAAGGCGCCTGGAATCGTTAGGCCGACGAGTAACGCCATGCGCCAGCCCATGACCGCAACGATCACAATCAGCACCAGAACGACAGCAGTCAAAACGTTGTTTAATAGCTCAGAGAGCATATTTTCGACAGTCGTCGACTCATCCAAAATGGTCGTAAAGCGCAACTGTTCAGGAAGCAAGTCATCCGCTTGCGCCAAGCGCTCCCGTACGGCAGCAATGGTGGCGATAATATTGGCCCCTGCGCGCTTGGAGATCTCCAGCACCACCGCTGGTTGGTCATCAATACGGGCAAAGCCCTCAGGTTCTTTATAGGTGGGATTAATCCATGCTACATCGCCAAAGGTGACCACTTGGTCATCCTCAACTTTCACCGGCATATTCATAACATCCTCAAGGGACTCAATAATACCGGGGACCTTCAAGGCTAAACGGCCTGCGCCAGTATCCAAACTGCCGGCGGCCACCAAGCGGTTGTTACGCGATACCTGATTAAACAGCGCGTCAAAATCGACGCCGTAGCTCTCCAACACCAGCGGGTCGACGACGATTTCCAGCATATCTTCGCGGTCACCGGCGATATCAACTTCTAATACATCCGCGATGCCTTCGATCTCTTCCTGCAGGCGCCGTGCAATGGTAATCCGTTCGCGGGTATCCAGCTCCCCCGAAAGCCCGATGGTCAGCACCGGAAATTCGGAGACATTGACCTCCATTACCCTAGGTTCATCGGCCTCAGAAGGCAGTTCGCTGCGGGCAATATCCACCCGGTCACGCACATCGGTTAGCGCCGTGTCTGGGTTAAACCCTGCATCGAACTCAAGGGTAATCGAACCATGACCCTCACTGGATTTGGCGGTGAATTTGCGTAACCCCTCGATACCACGAAGCTCTTGCTCCATGGGCCGAATCAGCAGCCGCTCGCCATCCTCGGGGCTTACGCCCTCCAATGAAAGTGAGACATAAATCATCGGAATCGTTACATCGGGGTTGGCTTCTTTAGGGATCATCTGCCAGGCAGCACTGCCCGCGAGTATCAACCCCACTAACAGCAGTAACGTTGTACGAGTGTGGGTTAACGCCGTACTAATCAATTGGCGCATTAACACTATCCTGTGCGGGCGGCTGGTCTGAAGACTGTACTGGAAGCGTGCGGTGAGGAGGGCTGTGCAGACGTCGTCTCTTCAGCGGTGACGGGGTCTACTGTTTGACCGACATCGACCATGCCCGCGCCTAAGGTAATCAAACGCAGTGGGTCGGGTAGGCCGGTCACATAAGCCCGCTGAATATCCGCACTGACCATCTCAACGGCGGTCTGCTGCACCTGATCGTTCTCATCCAGGTGTTTAACTGCCAGTTGACCCTCACTGTTCAAACTCAGCAACGCCGGTGAAAGCGTGTGTACCTGGCGTGGGGGCAGGGTAATCGTTAGCTCCGCACTGCCGCCCGCTAAGCGCTTACCCGCGGGGTTATCCAACGTGGCTTCAATATAAAAGCTACGGGTTGCTTCCTCGGCACGGTTACTAATGTGCGTCAATTCGCCCTCTAAATGGTCACCGTTGAGTAGCCGCGCCGTGACCGGTAAGCCAATGGACAAATCGCCCACCTGCTGTTGTGAGACCCAGGCGGCGCCTTTTAAGCGACGGTCGTCGACAAGCTGGCCCCACTCTTCGCCCGGCTGCAGTAAATCGCCCAGCTCAACCTGCACGCGGTTGAGCACGCCCTCAAACGGCGCGGTAGGACGGCTGTCATCTAATTGGTTCTGCAACTGCGCCACTTGAGCAGCACTGGCGCTCAAGGCACTCTGCAAGCGTAGTAGCTCCGGCTGTGAAATAAGCTGCCGCTCGCGTAGGTTGCGTGCCCCAGCATACTCGGCTTGGGCCACGGCCAGCTCATCCTGGGCCTGCTGCAGTCGCTCGGGGAGGGCGTCGTTATCCAGCACTAATAGCGTATCGCCCGCCTCAACGCGGCTGCCTTGGGCAATCGGCTTTTCAGTCACAAACCCCGCCACGTTGGCGCGTAAGGTGGTTTCACGCTCAGCGGTCAACTGACCTTGAATGATCTGCTGGGGAATAAACGGTGTGCTCTGCTGCACGACAATTTCAACCCGCGAGTCCGCCTCACTGTGGGGAGTGGCGTCCGGTGGTGTGGTTTGGAAACGTTGGAAATTACCAAAAGCGAGCCATATCACCAGTACCAGCACGAGTAGGCTAGCCAAGGCATAAGAGAAGGGAATTCTTCGCATGGGGGCGTCCATGTCCTTAGCAGTACAAGTTAACATTACACGAAAGGAGGGGCGTTAAAGCCGAAGACACCATAGCGCAACTCGCCCTTTTCAGCGAGCAGCAAGCTAGTGCGGGCCTGATGACTAGTCTCATGTCTGATTGAGTTTTTGTCCGACTGGGCATACCATCTTGGCGTCTTGAGTTCTGTTGAGCCACTCCTCAGGCGAGAACCATCCCTAGGCGAACCAATCAAGGAGCAATGATGAAAGATCCAGTACGTATTGCGATTACCGGCGGCGCCGGTCAGATCAGCTACTCTCTCATTTTCCGCATCGCCGCTGGCGACATGCTGGGACCGGATCAGCCTGTCATTCTCCAGCTGCTGGAAATTCCTCAGGCAATGGACGCCCTGAGCGGCGTGGTGATGGAAGTTAACGACTGTGCCTTCCCGCTGGTCCAAGACATCGTCGCCACCGACGACCCGAACGTCGCATTCAAAGACGTCGACTTCGCCCTGCTGGTAGGCGCACGTCCGCGCGGCCCAGGCATGGAACGTAAAGACCTGCTGGAAGCCAACGCAGCGATCTTCTCCGTACAAGGTAAAGCACTGAACGACCACGCCAGCCGTGACGTAAAAGTGCTGGTAGTCGGCAACCCAGCTAACACCAACGCGCTGATCGCTTCCTGCAACGCGCCGGATCTTGACGCAGGTCAGTTCACTGCCATGACGCGTCTGGACCACAACCGCGCCCTGACGCAGCTAGCACAGAAAACCGGCAAGCACGTCACTGATGTTGAAAACATGATCATCTGGGGCAACCACAGTGCCACCCAGTATCCTGATCTTGCCCAGTGCAAAGTTGACGGCAAAGCAGCGTTTGATCTGGTTGAGCGTGACTGGTACGAAAACGATTTCATCCCCACCGTGCAGCAGCGCGGCGCGGCGATCATCAAAGCACGTGGCGCGTCTTCCGCGGCTTCTGCTGCCTCTTCAGCCATCGACCACATGCACGACTGGGCGCTAGGTTCCAAAGGTATCGTCAGCATGGCGATCCCGTCTGACGGCAGCTACGGCATCGAAGAAGGCATCATCTACTCCTACCCAGTGCGTTGCCAGGGTGGCAAGTATGAAATCGTTCAAGGCTTCGAGCTTGACGAATTCAGCCAAGAGAAGATGAAAGCGACCGAGAAAGAACTGCGCGAAGAGCGTGCAGCCGTCGAGCACCTGCTCGGCTAAACGCGCCCACTGCCGCTTTTAGACAAGCGCCAGTAAACGCCAAACCCCGCAAGCCACGCTTGTGGGGTTTTTTGTTGGTGTATTAAGCGTGTGCTTTGCGAGTGACGGTACCGCTGAGGGTTGCTATGCTTCTAGCATCATGGGAAGAGGTAATTGAAGTGCCAACATTACTAAATGAAAAAGGCTTCAAGTTCTTTTTTTATGCTAATGAACACCCTCCACCCCATGTGCATGTGATGAAGTCAGATGGCTGGGCTAAAGTCGAGATTGAGTCTGAAGTCGTGGTTTATTCATCATTAAAGAAGCAGGAGCTCAAGGAGTGTCTTGAATTGATTAGCTTGCATAAACAGCAATTTTTGGAGACTTGGAATGACTGGTTTAGCAGGTAAAGAAGTCCATTTTGATGACCATTATCTCCATGTCGAGTTGAGCGATGGGCGACGTATTTCAACGCCAATGAACTGGTACCCCGAGCTTGAACAGGCCTCTGTTAAGGTGCTGCGGCATTACCGGTTTATTTGTGACGCCACAGGCATTGAGTGGCCAGATATTGATTACCATTTGAGCATTGCTGCAATGTTGGAAACCCGCACACAGAAAGTAGCTTAAGCGCGCAGAGTTGCCGAGTTGAGTGCAGTGCCATTGGGCGTCGTTCCGCCGCCTCCCGCGGGTGCCTCAAACGCTCGCTGAACTCGCGTTCTTCGTTACCACGCGCTACGGGTGCGTGCATTCACCGTTCTATGTGCCCCCACGATGAATCCATACCCCCTCGTTTTTAAATGGGTCACGAAAATCCATGTGTTCCCATTTCCACGTGCAGGCGTGATTTAGTAGCGCGTGGTAAGCGAAGCGCACCCGCGGGAGCATCGCGAAGCGGTGCCGGGGTTTGTGCATTCGGCGTTTGATGTACCGCCACGATGAATCCATGCCTCTCGTTTTTAGATAGGTTACGGAAATTCAAGTGTTCACCTTTCCACGTGCAGGCGTGATTTAGTAGCGCGTGGTAAGCGAAGCGCACCCGCGGAAGCACCGCGAAGCGGTGCCGGGGTTGGAAGTCGTAGCACTTGGCAAACGTTAATGCGCTGATGTAAGAACGCTTTATAATTTAAGATTATGTACCCAACTCATTTAGCGACTCGAATTTTCCGCAGAAAGCGTGTCAAATGAGTAGATCAGCAATTTCGGTGCAGGGGAGGCTACGATGCATGCGATTGAATTTGAGACAGATATTCAGAATGGGGTAGTTAAAATTCCGGATGAGTACGGGCATTTAAAGAACCGGCACGCCAGAATTGTTGTGCTTTATGAAAATACAGCAGAAGAATTGAGCGCTTCTGTTAAGCAAGTGGGTATTGATTTCGCGACTGTAAAGGCGCCATCTCTGGCCTCTCATGATGGAGTCGAATACCAAAGGAAGCAGCGGGATGAGTGGTAGTTATCTGCTTGATACCAATGTCTTCATTAATGCCATTGAGCGTCAATTGCGTCTACCTTCTGCTCATTACGCTTATTCTGTCATCACCGAGCTAGAACTTCTGGCTTTTCCCGGCTTACCCCCGGAGGAAGAGCAGGCTATTAAAGTGATATTGAGTCAGTTAACTCGAGTGGAGCTTAATCATCAGGTCAAAGCCGAGACCATCAAAATACGTCGCAGTACGCAGATGAAGCTTCCGGATAGTATTATCTCTGCCTCCGCATTTGTGGCAGCCGCTACGTTGGTTACTGATGACGTCAAGCTAGCAGTGAAACATGCTGGTAATGTGATCTCGCTTGATGCTCTTCTAAGCCGTTAAGCATTTTTTTACTTATATTCGTGCGTAAGTCCGGCTGTTTAAAAGCCTCAATTTCGAAGCGGTGTCGGGGTTGGTGCGGTGCCATTGGGCGTCGTTCCGCCGCCTCCCGCGGGTGCCTCAAACGCTCGCTGAACTCGTACGGGTGCGAGCATTCACCGTTTTATGTGCCTACACGATGAATCCATACCCCCTCGTTTTACATAGTTCACGAAAATCCATGTGTTCCCATTTCCATGTGAAGGCGTGATTTAGTAGCGCGTGGTAAGCGAAGCGCACCCGCGGGAGCATCGCGAAGCGGTGCCGGGGTTGGTGCATTCACCGTTCTATGTGCCCACGATGAATCCATACCCCCTCGTTTTTACATAGTTCACGAAAATCCATGTGTTCCCATTTCCATGTGAAGGCGTGATTTAGTAGCGCGTGGTAAGCGAAGCGCACCCGCGGGAGCATCGCGTAGCGGTGCCGGGGTGCGTGCATTCACCGTTCTATGTGCCCCCACGATGAATCCATACCCCCTCGTTTTTACATGGGTCACGAAAATCCATGTGTTCCCATTTCCATGTGAAGGCGTGATTTAGTAGCGCGTGGTAAGCGAAGCGCACCCGCGGAAGCAGCGCGTAGCGGTGCCGGGGTTGGTGCGGTGCCAATGGGCGTCGTTCCGCCGCCTCCCGCGGGTGCCTAAAACGCTCGCTGAACTCGCGTTCTTCGTTACCACGCGCTACGGGTGCGAGCATTCACCGTTTTATGTGCCTACACGATGAATCCATACCCCTCGTTTTTACATGGGTCACGGGAACCCATGTGTTCACCTTTCCACGTGCAGGCGTGATTTAGTAGCGCGTGGTAAGCGAAGCGCACCCGCGGAAGCAGCGCGAAGCGGTGCCGGGGTGCGTGCATTCACCGTTTTATGTACCTCCACGATGAATCCATACCCCCTCGTTTTTACATAGTTCACGAAAATCCATGTGTTCCCATTTCCATGTGAAGGCGTGATTTAGTAGCGCGTGGTAAGCGAAGCGCACCCGCAGCGGCGGCCCGGCGCGGAAGCAGCGCGTAGCGGTGCCGGGGTTGGTGCGGTGCCATTGGGCGTCGTTCCGCCGCCTCCCGCGGGTGCCTCAAACGCTCGCTGAACTCGCGTTCTTCGTTACCACGCGCTACGGGTTCGTGAATTCACTATTCTTTGTGCGGCCACAATGAATCCATGCCCCCCGTTTTTAGATAGTTTACGGAGATTCAAGTGTTCCCATTTCCATGTGAAGGCGTGATTTAGTAGCGCGTGGTAAGCGAAGCGCACCCGCAGCGGCGGCCCGGCGCGGGAGCATCGCGAAGCGGTGCCGGGGTTGGTGCGGTGCCATTGGGCGTCGTTCCGCCGCCTCCCGCGGGTGCCTCAAACGCTCGCTGAACTCGCGTTCTTCGTTACCACGCGCTACGGGTGCGTGCATTCACCGTTTTATGTGCCTACACGATGAATCCATACCCCCTCGTTTTTACATAGTTCACGAAAATCCATGTGTTCCCATTTCCATGTGAAGGCGTGATTTAGTAGCGCGTGGTAAGCGAAGCGCACCCGCGGGAGCATCGCGTAGCGGTGCCGGGGTGCGTGCATTCACCGTTCTATGTGCCCCCACGATGAATCCATACCCCCTCGTTTTTACATAGTTCACGAAAATCCATGTGTTCCCATTCCCATGTGAAGGCGTGATTTAGTAGCGCGTGGTAAGCGAAGCGCACCCGCGGGAGCATCGCGAAGCGGTGCCGGGGTTGGTGCGGTGCCATTGGGCGTCGTTCCGCCGCCTCCCGCGGGTGCCTCAAACGCTCGCTGAACTCGCGTTCTTCGTTACCACGCGCTACGGGTGCGTGCATTCACCGTTTTATGTGCCTACACAATGAATCCATACCCCTCGTTTTTACATGGGTCACGAAAATCCATGTGTTCCCATTTCCATGTGTAGGCGTGATTTAGTAGCGCGTGGTAAGCGAAGCGCACCCGCGGGAGCATCGCGAAGCGGTGCCGGGGTGCGTGCATTCACCGTTCTATGTGCCCCACGATGAATCCATACCCCCTCGTTTTTACATGGGTCACGAGAATCCATGTTAAGCGAAGCGCACCCGCGGGAGCATCGCGAAGCGGTGCCGGGGTTGGTGCGGTGCCATTGGGCGTCGTTCCGCCGCCTCCCGCGGGTGCCTCAAACGCTCGCTGAACTCGCGTTCTTCGTTACCACGCGCTACGGGTGCGTGCATTCACCGTTCTATGTGCCCCACAATGAATCCATACCCCCTCGTTTTTAGATAGGTTACGGAGATTCAAGTGTTCACATTTCCACGTGCAGGCGTGATTTAGTAGCGCGTGGTAAGCGAAGCGCACCCGCGGGAGCAGCGCGCAGCGGTGCCGGGGTGCGTGCATTCACCGTTCTATGTGCCCCACGATGAATCCATACCTCCTCGTTTTTACATGGGTGACGGGAATCCATGTGTTCACATTTCCACGTGCAGGCGTGATTTAGTAGCGCGTGGTAAGCGAAGCGCACCCGCAGCGGCGGCCCGGCGCGGAAGCATCGCGAAGCGGTGCCGGGGTGCGTGCATTCACCGTTCTATGTGCCCCCACGATGAATCCATGCTCCTCGTTTTTACATAGTTCACGAGAATCCATGTGTTCCCATTTCCATGTGAAGGCGTGATTTAGTAGCGCGTGGTAAGCGAAGCGCACCCGCGGGAGCATCGCGTAGCGGTGCCGGGGTGCGTGCATTCACCGTTCTATGTGCCCCCACGATGAATCCATACCCCCTCGTTTTTACATGGGTCACGAAAATCCATGTGTTCCCATTTCCATGTGAAGGCGTGATTTAGTAGCGCGTGGTAAGCGAAGCGCACCCGCGGGAGCAGCGCGCAGCGGTGCTGGGTTGGTGTGGGGCGGTTTCTTACACCTCACACCCTAATCTCTTAAACTCATAATCCGCCATTGGCGCTCTTCGGCGATTTTACGCAGGGTGTCATCGGGGTCTACCACAACGGGGTGGTCGACTTTTTCAAGCAGCGGCAGATCATTATGCGAGTCGCTGTAAAACCAGGCACCATCCATTGATAAATTCTGCTGCTCCAACCACTGATTCAAGCGGGTGACTTTACCTTCGCGGTAGCTGGGGATGCCGGAAACACGCCCGGTGTAGCGGCCATTTGCCACTTCAGGGTTTACCGCAATTAAATGATCTACGCCCAAACGCTCGGCAATCGGTGCGGTGATAAAGCGGTTAGTGGCGGTAATAATCAGCAGCGTATCGCCTTTGGTGCGATGGCGGGCTAGCAGCTCTTCCGCCTTGGGCAGAATATGTGGCTCAATTTTGCTGATCATAAATTGCTGATGCCACGCGGAAAGCTGTTCAGGCGGATTATCGGCCAGCGGCTTAAGCGCCACTTCCAAAAAGGCCGCCATATCCAGGGTGCCCGCATTGTAATCGGCCATGAAGCGCTCATTGGCTTCCCGGTAAGCAACCGGGTCTACCGCGCCCTGTTCGAGTAAAAACTCGCCCCAGGCATGATCGCTGTCGGTGGATAGCAACGTATTATCCAAATCGAAAATGGCCAGACTCACGGCGCTCCCCTTATGGTTAGTGTTGTTTATAAAGCGCCGGATTATCGCAGAGTCGCCCTGGCTTTCCCACCAACGACCAGGCCAAGACAAAGTAAGCATTCACCACTTAGCGTTATATTGTATTGATACGCTTGTCTCCCTTGTGGAAAAATGGGGACAACTGAAAATTTATGAAGGTGAAGTCCGTGATCGACGCTGACGGCTTTCGCCCCAATGTTGGCATCATCATTGCCAATAGCCAGGGGCAGCTGCTTTGGGCGCGTCGGGTAGGACAAAATGCGTGGCAATTTCCCCAGGGAGGCATCAATGCAAGCGAGACGCCACAACAAGCGCTTTTTCGTGAGCTTTACGAAGAGATCGGCCTAACCGCCGACGATGTTGATATTGTTGCCTGCACCCGGGGCTGGCTACGTTACCGTCTGCCACGACGTATGATTCGCACACATTCGCGTCCGGTCTGTATAGGCCAGAAGCAGAAGTGGTTTTTATTAAAAATCCGTTGCCAGGAAAGCCAGATTTGCATGACGGCAACGCCTACACCCGAATTTGATGGGTGGCGGTGGGTGAGCTACTGGTACCCGTTAGGGCAAGTAGTTCCTTTCAAACGAGAGGTATATCGGCGCGCGCTACGAGAGTTATCTCCCCGCGTTCAGCGCCTGGCACAGGATGAAGATTAGGGCGACCGCGCTGCTCGAAAGGGCAGTGCAGGTCTGCCAGGAAATTCCTCAGCGAGGCAAATAATAGTGAAAAGTAAAACGTCCATGCTTGAGGTGTTGCGCCGAGTTATTCAAGAAGTGAATGGCGCTCGCAACCTCGACGCCGCGCTGTCCACGATGGTTCGCCGAATTCGTAAGGCAATGCAGACCGATGTGTGCTCCTTCTATCTTTACGACAAAGAGATTGAGTCGCTGGTATTGATGGAAACCATTGGCCTACGCACGCAAGCGGTGGGTCGCGTTGTACTGCCATTAGGCGAAGGCTTGGTAGGCCTGGTAGCGAAACGCAGCGAGCCGTTAAATCTCGAAGATGCCCAGACCCACCCCCAGTTTCGTTATTTCGAAGCCACGGGGGAAGAGCGCTACTCAAGTTTCTTAGGCGTACCGATTATTCACCAGCGCCATATGCTTGGCGTGCTGGTGGTTCAGCAGGCCGAAAAGCGCCGCTACAATGATGAAGACGAAGCATTTCTGGTGACCATGGCCGCCCAACTGGCAGGCGTACTTGCCCACGCATTAGCGACCGGCAACTTAATGCGCCCAGCACTGGCCGGTGGCCAGGCAATGTTTAAAGGCGTGGCAGCATCGCCCGGTATGGCCATGGGTGAAGCAGTCGTCATTACCCCGCCTGCTGATCTTAATAGCGTGCCTGATCTGATCCCAAGCGATCAAGATTATGAAGTCGCACGCTTAAAAGAAGCCATTGGCAAAACCCGCAATGAAATTCGTGCTGCCGCCGAGCGCTTAGCAAGCCGTATTTCCGCTCAAGAGCTGGCGCTGTTTGATGTATATCAACAGATGCTGGGTGAAGCAGCGCTTGCCGATGAAGTCGAAAAACGCATTCGTGAAGGGCAGTGGGCACCCGGCGCACTGGCCGATGTAGTGCGCCGCCACGTGCAGTACCTAGAGCGGGTAGACGATAACTACCTGCGTGAGCGTGCTGCTGATATCCGTGACCTTGGCCGCCGAGTGCTTGCGCACCTGCAGGAAGATACGCCCTCAACGCCAGAAACCTACCCCGATAACGCCATTTTGGTGGGTGATGAAATCAGCGTAGCAATGCTGGGTGAAGTGCCCCGTGACAAGCTCAAAGGGCTGGTCTCGGTGCGTGGCTCTAGCACCTCGCATGTAGCCATTGTGGCTCGCGCCATGGGCATTCCAACGGTGCTGGGCATGGTGGATTTACCGCTGCCGCGCCTGGGGGGAGCGGCCGTGGTGCTGGATGGCCACCGAGGCCGCCTGTTTGTCCGCCCAGCCGCAGAGTTAAAAGCGCGCTACGCAAGTTTGATCGCCGAAGAGGAAGCGCTCAGCGAGCTGCTTGAGCACGAACAGGATTTACCCAGTGAAACACCCGACGGCCATACCATGCCGTTAATGGTTAACACTGGGTTGGCAGTAGATGCCACTGCGCTGCTGAAAAGCCGCATAGGTGGAGTAGGACTATACCGCACCGAAGTGCCGTTTATGATCACCGAACGCTTCCCCGGTGAAAAAGAGCAAACCAAGCTCTACCGCGACCAGTTGGAAGGCTTCGCACCGCTGCCGGTGGTCATGCGTACCCTCGATATCGGCGGCGACAAAGATCTACCCTATTTCCCTATCGAAGAGGCTAATCCGTTCCTTGGCTGGCGCGGTATGCGAGTAACGCTGGATCACCCAGAAGTGCTGATGGTGCAACTGCGCGCCATGCTTAAAGCCTCGATTGATCTGGATAACCTCTACGTACTGTTCCCGATGATCACCAACGTGGAAGAGGTGGATGAAGCGCTGCGTCTGCTGGATCGCGCCATTTTAGAGCTGGGCGAAGAGGGCATTATTGTCATTCGGCCCCAGGTCGGCGTAATGATTGAAGTCCCCGCCACCATCTACCAAATGGATGCGCTGGCCAAACGAGTCGATTTCTTCTCCGTGGGCAGCAATGACCTTACCCAGTATTTACTAGCGGTAGATCGCAACAACCCACGGGTGTCGAGTCTTTACGATGCGCTACACCCCGCCCTGCTCGGTGCCTTGTTGGAGCTATCTACCGACGCCAAGCGGCTTAATAAGCCGATTTCGCTGTGCGGAGAATTGGCTGGTGATCCTGCTGGCGCGCTGCTGCTAATGGCCATGGGCTTTACCAGCCTTTCGATGAATGCGCCCAGCCTGCCTAAGGTGCGCGCCGCCATTCGTCGTGTGCCGTTTAGTGATGCTACTCAACTGTTGCAAGAAGTGATGGCGCTGGATACGCCCGCCCTGGTGCATGCGCATTTAGATCAGCGCTTAGATGAGTGGCAGCTGTCGCACCTGATGCCGCCACGGGATTAGGCTTTACCTGTAAAGTGATGGGGTGTCATAACGGATGTTTAGGAATCGCTAGGGTGGTTTCGCTTTCAAAGCGCCCTAGCGGCCCGAAGCTCTGTTCCGTTATCTCAATGTTGCCCGCGTGATCCAGCGTTAACCACGAAGTGGCGCGGGTACCGTAGCGCTCGCCAACAATAAATGCCGCAGAGAGCTGGCGTTCCAATTCAAGCCCTACGCCGGTATTCGGCAGCTCATCAATATCGGCTTCGTGAGGGTTTTGCATCGCGCCTTTTACGTTGTTTGGCCACTCAAGCCGAAAACTCTGCTCAAGCGCATTGCGCACATGGACAAGCTTTGGCCATGGTGAATTGAGGTCTGCGTTAGACAAACCATGCACGCCGGGGGCTACTTCGCTAAGAGAGAGGCGCTCTCGGCCGCGGTGCAAATGCCAAAGCCGCTGGGGAGTTGCAACGAGTAGGTTAAACCCCGCATAACGCAGTGCATCGCCTTGGCTTAGCGCTATTAACCACGCTTCAATATCGTCGCACTGCAGGGCATTAGCCACCAAATGTCCCCGGCTAGGGGTACCAGATGGCAATATTAGCTGAGGGTCGCGTACATTGGTTAGCGCCGCGACAATGCCACCTCGCTTTACGGCCAGCCAAGAGCCGCCTGCCTCTAAATCACGTCCACCGGCAATCTCGGCGTTATCTTGCCAATGATTAAGCGAAGCAGTGGGGCGTGTATGGAATTCATCACGGTTACCCATTAGCCTTAGCGGTACGGGGGAGCCGGGTTGCCATGCAAACGTTATTAAACACATATAGCAAACTCACAGGCAGAAATAATTAAAAGCGTTCAACGGAAGAGCAGCATGACATTAACTAAATGTAGACGTACACTAATGTCAGTATCACGTTTGTAGCATAAATCACGCTACTCCATGGATGCGCGATGGTGTGTTTAGCAACATCAGCACGCACTGCTAAGTTTCAACTACGCTGAGTTTCAACTACGGTCACGTTATCACAGGCCTTTTGGCCACGAGGAAGGCGAGATCATGCAACGCTATCAAAGGGAACACTTCTGGAACGCCATTGTATGGCCTCTAGTGTGGCCTTTGCTGCTTTCACAAGCGGCATTGATACTACTGTGCCTGGCAGTGGCCGCCGCAATATGGTGGATGTCGCCGAGTTATGTCTCATGGAGCACCACGCTATGGTTAACGTTAGCGCTACTCATGGGCAGTAGTTTGAATGTTGGTGCCTTTCTTATGCTAATAAAAGCGCGTGCCCGTCGAAAAGACACCCGCTTTATGCAAGAGCTGACTGAGCTTGAACAGCATAGCCAAGCGCTATGTGAGACGGCTGTCAGGTCAATAGCAGACCACAAATGCTCTCCGCCAAAGGCTATAGATGAATCCCACCTGCCACTCCAACGTCTGGCCAGCGTCAACGCTGTGCTGGCAGGGCTAGAGCGTTGCATGCACTGCTCACAAGTGGCCAGCAACGTTTCTAGAAACACTCAGCAAGAGCATGAACAGTCATTGTTGGCAGACCTGCAGCGTCAGCAACGGCAGCTTAAGCAGTTAACGGCAGGCCGTGATCGCGCACGTGAAGAGTCACGTTTAAAGTCTAGTTATTTAACGCTGCTGCAGAGTGAAACCGACAACTTAGACGAATATTTAAATGCCATGGCTGACGACGATACCAGTGCTAAATGTCTTCATAATATCACCAGTGTGCGTGAGCGGTTGTCGGATATCCGCGCGCTGTTGTCCAGCCTTGTGCAGCAAAGCACAGAGGAAGAGAGTGAGCGGCAGCAGGAAGAAAATGCCGTATTACAACGGCATTTGCGGGTGCTAGTGGTAGATGATGGACCCGTTAATTTGATGCTGGCGCGCCAAATGCTTGAAACCCAAGGGCTTCAGGTAGAAGGCGTTAGCAGCGGCGAGCAAGCATTAGAACGTCAGCGCAATAGTGTGTTTGATTTAGTGTTTATGGATATTTTTATGCCCACACTAGATGGACTCGAAACCACTCGGCGGTGGCGTGAATACGAGCGAAGCCACGGTGGTAAAAAAAGCGTTCTAGTGGCGCTAACTGCTAATATAGACAATGCTGGGCGCGATGCCTGTCTGGCCTCGGGTATGGACGATCTACTGTCGAAACCCTATCAGCCCGAAACCCTTCTCAATATGATTGCTAGCTGGTTCCCCGGCACAATGGCAGTGTCACCGTCTCCCTAACGTTACCAGTGCGATAATAATGGTGGCTTTCTAGCGAGGCGTAATTATCATTGTGCGCTTATCATTCGCGTTAGTGCTTACTTCCTTTGGTTAGATTAGAGAGTGTAAATGATTAATTACCCGACGATTGACCCAGTGGCTATTTCCTTAGGGCCGCTGCAAGTCCATTGGTATGGCTTGATGTACGTAGTGGGTTTTGCCGCCGCCTGGTGGCTTGGCTGCAAGCGTGCATCACGCATTGGTCTTAATAATGACGATATCAGCGACTTGCTGTTCTACTGCGCGATAGGGGTAGTGGCCGGTGGCCGCTTGGGCTACGCGCTATTTTACGGGCTGGGGCAGTGGTCGGCCGACCCGTTATGGGTATTCCGCGTATGGGATGGCGGTATGAGCTTTCACGGCGGGCTAATCGGTGTGGTGCTTGCCGCCTGGATATTTGCCCGGCGTAAACAGCTGGCCTTCCTAACGCTCACCGACTTTATTGCCCCTGTGGTCACTATCGGGTTAGGTGCAGGGCGCATTGGTAACTTCATCAACCATGAGTTGCCAGGCCGCGTTACCTCCCTCCCTTGGGGCATGCCATTTCCGGGTATGGGGCCTGAACCTCGTCATCCATCAGCGCTTTATGAAGCCTTTCTAGAAGGCGCTGTCCTGTTCGTTATTTTATGGTGGGTATCCGCCAAGCCAACCGCGCGGGGCTTAGTTTCCGGGCTATTTTTAGTCGGTTACGGCGTCTTCCGCTTCTTGGTCGAATTTGTCCGCATGCCAGATGCCCATATTGGCTATCTCGCCTTCGGCTGGTTCACCATGGGCATGCTACTCACACTACCCATGATCGCCCTAGGCCTGTTTATCATCGCCTGGTCCCGCTCACAGCCGGTGGATGTAAAAGTAGCAAGCTAAGACCATTTCGTAGCGCGTGGTAAGCGAAGCGCACCCGCAGCGGCGGCCCGGCGCGGAAGCAGCGCGCAGCGGTGCCGGGGTTGATGCGTTGCCGGTATCGGTAAATGTGCCACTGGGCGTCGTTCCGCCGCCTCCCGCGGGTGCCTCATACGCTCGTACCTCGCGAGATTCGTTACCACGCGCTACGGTATGTGCACAAAGCTGGATCGATAGGCTTTCGTAGCGCGTGGTAAGCGAAGCGCACCCGCAGCGGCGGCCCGGCGCGGAAGCAGCGCGCAGCGGTGCCGGGGTTGATGCGTTGCCGGTATCGGTAAATGTGCCACCGGGCGCCGTTCCGACGCCTCCCGCGGATGCCTTATACGCTCGTACCTCGCGAGATTCGTTACCACGCGCTACGGTATGTGCACAAAACTGGATCGATAGGCTTTCGTAGCGCGTGGTAAGCGAAGCGCACCCGCAGCGGCGGCCCGGCGCGGAAGCAGCGCGAAGCGGTGCCGGGGTTGTCGAATTGCACTGACTGGGCAGCACCGCTAGACCGAGCCGCTATGGCAGCCTAGAATAAACCGCTATACCGCCTGTTAATTTGGAATTTCTGTGACTGCCACAATGCCCGCGCTTGAGCAACCCTATTTAGATTTGATGCAAACCGTCTTGGATCATGGCGTTGACCGCCATGACCGTACTGGCGTTGGCACGCGCTCCGTATTTGGCCATCAAATGCGCTTTGATTTGTCCCGGGGTTTTCCACTGCTGACAACCAAAAAGCTCCACCTGCGCTCTATCATCCATGAGCTGCTATGGTTTCTGAAAGGCGATACCAATATTGGTTACCTGAAAGAGAATGGCGTACGCATTTGGGACGACTGGGCAGACGAAAATGGTGACCTGGGGCCTGTCTATGGCTACCAGTGGCGCAGTTGGCCCGACCCCAAAGGCGGAAGCGTTGACCAAATTGCCAAAGTGCTGCAACAAATCCGTACCAATCCGCAGTCGCGTCGTTTAATTGTCTCAGCATGGAACCCGGCCCAGGTAGATGAAATGCAACTGCCGCCGTGCCACTGCCTGTTCCAGTTCTACGTTGCTAATGGAAAGCTCTCGTGCCAGTTGTATCAACGCAGCGCTGATATCTTCCTGGGTGTACCGTTTAATATCGCCAGCTACGCCTTGCTGCTCACCATGGTGGCCCAGGTCACTGGTCTAAAACCCGGTGAATTTATTCACACCTTGGGTGATGCTCACCTGTACAGTAACCACATAGAGCAAGCCAAGGAGCAACTAACGCGCACGCCCAATGCTGCGCCACAGTTAGTGCTTAATCCTGAAATAGATGACTTGTTCGCGTTTCGCTTCGAAGATATTCATATTGATGCCTACGACGCCCATCCGCATATTAAAGCTGAGGTCGCGGTATGAGCCAGCAACACGATTCGTTTGACTCCTTAGTGCCGGTGGCAATGATTGTTGCCATGGCAAAAAACCGAGTAATCGGTGTTGAAGGCAAGCTACCCTGGTACTTGCCTGAAGATTTAAAGTTCTTCAAGCGTATTACCCAAGCAAAACCACTGGTAATGGGGCGTAAAACGTTTACCTCGATTGGCAAAGCGCTGCCAAACAGGCTAAACGTAGTGGTGACTCGCAACGCAGAGTTTTCACATGAAAGCGTACGTTTATGCCATGATTTACCAGCAGCACTGGCCCTGGCAGACCAACATGCCACCATAGAAGCCGCAGAAGAGATTATGGTAATGGGCGGCGGTGAGATATACCGTCAGGCGTTACCCTTTGCCCAGCGTCTATACATAACAGAAGTGGATATCGAAGTAGAAGGCGACGCCACGTTTCCTGAAATCGATCACCAAGCGTGGCGCGAAGTGCAGCGAGTAGCAGGGCAGCCAGCCGAAGGGCAGCCAAACTACGATTTCGTAGTCTACGAGCGCACCGCCGACTGAAAAGGTCAAAGGAGAAGGCTATGGCCGCCAGCTTAATGAATATGTTAGATAATTTAGAAGCGCGTCTTGAACGCACACAAGCTGAGCTGCAAGCCCTGCGCGAAGAAAATCAGCGGCTAAAACAGCAGTTGGGAGATCAAGCCGCCCCGCTTGCTGACACCGAGAGTGAAGGCTCACGTGCAAGCGAGCTCGAAAGTGCTCGTGAAAGCACTGATGAAAATAAGCCTAACAATGAAATAGAAAGCCCAGCGGTTGAAGAAGCTCCTGCGGCTGAAGAAGCCCTGGCTATTGAAAAAACGGCCCCGGTAGAAGCAGCTTCGCCGGCGCAAACGCCAGAACCTGAAGTGCCGGATAAAGCCGAAGTAACGCCAGAGATTAAGGCGAAAGAGCCCCCGCCTGCAGTAGCAAAATTACCTTCACCCAATGCGTTGCTAAACACTTGGTATGAACGCTACCCAAAAGCGTTCTTTAAGGGCCATACTAAGCCCCTGAAGATAGGAATTCATCAAGACCTTGCTGAGCGAGAAGAGTGGCCAAATAAGTTGATTCGTAGAGCGCTAGCCAACTACGTGAATCTGCCTCGCTACATCAAAGCAGTACGAGCAGGGGCAGAAAGAGTTGATTTGGATGGCCTTCCCGCAGGAAAGGTTGATAAAGATGCTGCATCTCATGCAGCAGAAAAGCGTAGTGATCAACAAGTGGCTGGTCAGTCAGTACAACAGCCAGCTCAAAATGCCTCAGCCACAAAAAAAACGGAACATCATAAGCAGCGTAAAGCGCAGGTGATGGCTAATATGGCCAACAAACCCCGCCCTGAAGGGGTGAAACAACCTGAGCCGGAAAAGCGTGAACCACGCAAGCAACTAAGCATGGAAGATAAATTAATTGGTCTACAGCAGAAATTTAAAGGCCGCTGAGACCCAGTGATAGCGCATGGGTTCCATAAAAAAGCGCAAATAGTAAAGAAACACTGTTTTTTTCTATTGCGTTCAATGGAATCCCAGTATAGAGTTTGTCTTGCGAGCATTGGACTATAACAAGGCTTAGTTGAGGACATGCCGCATACCACCGGGAAAAACCGGCGGATGGCAGAAGAGCATGGCCCGCAAAAGCCACCTGCTGACTTACTAAAGTCGAGCAGCAACGATCGAAACAGTATACGAGTTAAGGAACTTACATCATGAAAAAGACACTTTTAGCGACTGCTATCATCGGCGCCCTGGGTGCCTCTGCCGCAGCGCAAGCAGCAACCGTTTATGACCAAGACGGCACCAGGCTTGACGTCTATGGCCGTATCGCCATGGGTGTTGCTGGTGGCGGCCCCGAGTACAACAATGCCGGCGAGAAAATCGATGATGGCGCTGAATTCGTAGACGTTTTCTCACGTCTTGGCCTGCGCATGAGCCATGAAGTTTCTCGCGACCTGACTGCTTTCGGTCGTCTCGAGTGGCGCTTCCGTGCTGATGAATCTGGTAACCGCAACGGTAACGACTTTGATGCTTTCTCTGAAACGCGCCAAGCATACCTGGGTTTGCAGAGCGATCAGTTCGGTACCTTCCAAGCGGGTAACTTCGACAGCTTCTACAACCAGTTCGTTTCACTGCCGTTCGATTGGGAAATTGACCGTGGTTTAGAATTCGCTGGCCACCCGAAACAGTCACGTGGTGACTCTATCGGTTACTACACGCCTGAGCTGCAGGGCTTCACTGCATTCTTGCAACTCAAGCATTACAGCGAGCGTGGTTTGCTCGAAGGCGAAGATCGTTTAAATGCAGATGGTGAAGTTGTTGGTACAAGCGAAGAAGGCAGCGTACTCGCCCCGCAAGGTGGTGTTCGTTACGCACAAGGCCCGATCACCATTGGTTTAGGCTTTGTTGACGACGTTAAGCGTGGCGGCGGTAACGGCGAAATGCTGTACGGCCTGATCGGTTCTTACGACATCACTGACCAGTTTACTGCACGTCTGGGCTATGAAACTCGTGACAATAACAGCAGTTACACGCCGGGTGTTACTGACGAAAACGGCTACGACAAAATTGGTGTAGGCGGTACTTACACTACTGGCCCTTGGGCGTTCGCAGCTGACTACTACAATGTAGAGCGTGATGGTATGGACAACAGTAATGCATGGGTGCTGGGCTCTTACTACAAAGTTTCCAGCAGCTTTGACGTTTTCCTTGAGGTGAACGACGGCGATGCACCGAGCGTTGATCGTGATACCACTCTTGGTGACCTGACTGACGACGTATACTGGCTGACAGGCGCTCGTTACCACTTCTAAGCCTGGTTTAAATACCACGCTTCAAGTGTAATTGCCTAGCAGAACCAAACGAACCGGCCCCGAAAGGGGTCGGTTTTTTTATGCGACGATGTTCAGCCGATTAGAATGGCGCTTTACCGTTGATGAACGCAATAATACCGCTCAAGCACTACAGCGAGCGTGGGCTTACAACGATTGAGCAACGTATCGAGGGTGATTTAGTAGCCACCCAAGGGGGCGTGCGTTACAAGCAAGGCCCTTTTAAAGTGGGCTTGGGTGCGGTAGAAACGTTGTACGCGGCGGTGGTAATGGTGAGATGCAATCGGCGCATACGACATAACCGATCAGTTCACGGCACGCCTCGGCACAGAGACTCAAGATAACAACGAGACCTATGGGGCGGTTTTGACACCATAGGATTGGGCGGCACTTATGCCACAGGCCCTTGGGTCTTCAACGCGGATGTCTACAACGTTAACCGGGACAATCAAAGCGACAGCAACGCCTGGGTAGCAGGGACCTACTAAAAGGTTTCTAGTGCTTTTGATGTGTTTGTAGAGCTTGCCAAAGGCGATGAGGCGAGCATACGACACGAAAGCTCAGCGGATAGAATGTATTGGCTGGCAGGAGCTAGATATCATTTATAGTAATATATTTAAAGTAAATTGGAGTGAGTTGGTAAGAAAACTGGCCTTAATAAGGCCAGTTTTTGTATAACAATCGCTACTCAAAATCGGAATGGTTCAATTTTATAAGCTGGTCTAAGCAGTGCTTCCTTAAGCTACTAGCAGCTTCTTGTGAGCTTGATTCACAGTAGCAGCGAAACTCGGGTGCATTACCCGAAGGGCGTACATGTACAATATCACCGTTTTGCAGAATGGCACGTAAACCATCCGTTGTATCGATCTCAAGAATAGACGCTGGCAAAGATAACGCCTCTTCCATCATTAGAGGGGTGCATTGCCAGTTGGCTATTAACGCTTTGCTGCGTTCGATAGGGAAGTTTTGCACTCGATCACTTTCAGTGTAGCGGCGAGGTAGACCTGCAATTAGAGTAGAAATTGCTACGCCTTGCCTTGCTGCAGCAACCATCACTGACAAAGCCGGAAGGAGTGCATCGCGTGTGGGAAGAGCGGATAGATGGCGATTATCCGAATGAAGTTCACTCTCTAGTAAAAAGCCGCCATTTGCTTCGAATCCAGCCACTCTGGAGTATTGTTCAGCTAACTTGGCCATGCCAGATAACACAAATGGGGAGCCAATTCGGGTTCTTTCAACATGCGTAAAAGCCTGGCAAAGCTCGATAGCCGTATTACAGCTAATAGGAACAGCAAGTGCTTCAATGCCTAATGTTTGTGCGCATAAAAGACCTAAAATATCACCGCGTTGCCAAGTACCACTCTCATCGGCTAACAGTGGCCGATCTCCATCACCATCTGTCGAAAGAAGAGTATTTAAACAATGCTCGCGTGCCCAGCTCTGTCCTAATACCTGGTCCTCTTCGCTGACAGCTTCAGTGTCGACAGGCACAAAGCTCTCACTTCGCCCTAATGTTACAACCTCAGCCCCAAGGGCTGATAAAATTTGGACATTAAGATCGCGGCCTGCGGCAGAATGCTGATACAACCCTACTTTCCAACCAGCGAGCGGTGAGCCAGAAAACCAGCATGTAAAGCGTTCTAAGTAGCGCTGGTTAGCTGCATCGGAAGCAGGTGGAAGAACATTATCTGTGATAGAGGGTAAGGGCGTTTCTGCATTTAATATGTCGTGCTCATTGGCTTTAGTTATTTCGCCATCTGGGCGATAAAACTTGATACCGTTGCGATCAAAGGGGATATGACTACCCGTAATCATTATAGCGGGAACGTGATTTGCCATGGCCTGTAAAGCGAGAGCAGGAGTAGGGAGAACACCATAGTAATCAATCTTTAGCCCAGTGGCACTGGCTGCATTAGCGCAAGCGGCTGCCATTTTAGGGCTGCTAGGTCGTCGATCAATGCCAATGGCAATACGATCAAATGTAAAAGTTGATTGCATCGTAGAAATGAAAGCGATGGTGAAAGCCGCGCAGACTTCATCACTGAATTGCTCAATGAGGCCGCGTGCTCCGCTGGTTCCAAATGAAATGCCGCTTTCTGCAATGATAGAAGAAACCAACTTATGGGTCGTCAAAGCCTTCTCCACGTGATTAAGGGGGATAAGTCCAATATATAGAATAATTTTGGCATTAATATTCGGTTGAAAACAGTCAGTGATCATACAAAGTCAGGTTATATTTTTACCTGCTCGCTGAATCTGCGTTGAATCTACAACTCAGGTCGTATAGGATTTGCAACGACATGGAGCTTAGTTGATGTCGTTGACAACGTAAAAGGAAAGTCATCGAAATGCCTACTTGTGCAAGGAATGCTACTGCAATGTGCCTACCCGATCTAGATGCTTCTACCTATTCTCTTGTTTTGAGAGATCCCGAGAAAATGTGATCTGTTGTTGAATAGCAAGAGATATAGCACTTGCTTATCTTCCCTTTTTTTAAAAAAGATTAGTAAGTGTTAAAAAAATAACGCTTTTCCTTGATATACGTGCTGTTTAGAAAACGGTATTTTTTTGCAGACTAGTCAACACTATACGAAGTAATGCCACATTCCACGATAAATATCAGTATAACAGGCTGGCACTGACTAGTAGGCTAGCGACTAAGATAGACGGTGAAGACAATGTTAGAGAATACCATGAAAATAACTCCGATCATTTTGGCAGGTGGTAGTGGTACGCGACTTTGGCCGCTTTCGCGACGTCTACATCCCAAGCAGTTTCTTGCTTTAACAAGCCAGCATTCAATGCTGCAAGAGACATTGAGTCGTCTAGAGGGCTTGCACTGCGAAGCTCCTATTATTATCTGCAATGAAGAACACCGTTTCTTGGTCGCAGAGCAGTTGCGTGATATTGGTGTGCAGGACGCAGATATTTTATTAGAACCCGAAGGTCGAAACACGGCTCCAGCTATTGCATTGGGTGCATTACAAGCTGAAAAGCGAGCCCCAGGCCAAAAGTCACTACTCCTGATATTGGCTGCAGACCATGTAATAGAAAATATAGATGCGCTACATAATGCCATTATACAAGCTGCCGCTCTGGCAAGTGCTGGCTCATTGGTCACCTTTGGGATCGTGCCTACGTGTGCTGAAACAGGATATGGCTATATTCAGAGTGGAGAAAAGTTGGGTGAGCATGGGCATCGCGTAGAACAGTTTGTTGAAAAACCTGATAAAGAAACTGCTGAACAATATATCGCGTCTGGAGATTACCTCTGGAATAGCGGTATGTTCCTTATGCGCTCTGATACGTATCTGGAAGCTCTAAAACGCCAGGCGCCTTCTATTCAAAATGCCTGTGAGCAGGCGATGGCAGGTGCCCAGGAAGACCTAGACTTTGTACGTATTGATAAGCAGCCGTTTTTATCCAGTCCAAATGACTCGATTGATTATGCTGTAATGGAGAAAGAGTCACAAGTAGCCGTAGTTCCGCTGGATGCAGGTTGGAGTGATGTAGGGTCGTGGTCTGCGCTATGGGAAGTAAGTGAAAAAGACGGTTCTAATAATGTGAGAAACGGCGACGTTTTATTAGAACATACTCAGAATTGTCTAGTGCATTCTAGTCATCGCTTAGTGGCTACAGTAGGCGTTGAGGACCTGATCATTGTAGAAACCAAAGATGCTGTTTTGGTGGCCAGTAAGCGAGAAGATCAACGTGTAAAACAGATCGTTGAGCATTTGAAGCAGAATAACCGTAGTGAACTAAGTGCCCACCGTGAAGTTTATCGGCCGTGGGGTAAGTACGACTCTGTTGATATGTCCACACGGTATCAGGTTAAACGAATTACTGTTAACCCAGGACAAAAACTGTCAATACAAATGCATCATCACCGGGCAGAGCACTGGATTGTGGTTTCGGGTACTGCGCGTGTTGGTATTAACGATGAAGAAGTGTTGCTCAGTGAGAACCAGTCTGTCTATATACCCCTTGGCGCAAAGCATTTTCTGGAAAATCCAGGAAAGATTCCATTAGAGGTTATTGAAGTGCAGTCAGGTGCTTATTTAGGCGAAGATGACATTGTTCGGTTCGAAGATGTGTATGGGCGCTAGTCGGTGAAAGATAGTTATTAGAAAGCAACTCAGGTGGAAGGTGTTTTTAGTTTCAGGTGCAACACGATGAGCTATATTCCAGAAAAAGAAGAGGGTCTTCAGGTTGGCATTGATGCACGGGTCCTTGATGGCAATATGACTGGTGTGGGTCGGTATGTTTCCGAGATTTGTAAATGCTTGGATAGATTAATGCCAATTGCCACGTTTGTCTTATTTTCTAATCGCCCCATTAAATGGGAGGCACCAAGTGCGCGCTGGATTAAGAAAGTTGATTCCAGGTGGTCGACCGTGTCTTCTTTAGTATGGTTAAAATTTTTCTCAGCAAAATTTATTGAAAAAACGCCCATCGACGTTTTTTGGGGCGGTGCTCACTTTTTGCCTGGAATAAAAGTACCGTGTGTACTAACGGTGCATGATTTTGTGCATATCTATGCGCCTGAAACAATGCCGCTAAAATTTCTTTGGGGACATAAGCTTTTTATGTCTCACGATATCAAAAAAGCTAAGAGTGTTATTTGTGTATCGGAAGGTACACTGTCTAGGCTAAAGCAGGCGGTAGGCTATTTACCTAGCTGTGAAATAGCATCGCCCGCCGTCTCAAATCTGTTTCAGAGAGTAACTCAGCAAGAAATACAAGCGTTAAAGCTTAAATATTCATTAGGGGATAAGTTCCTCTTAATGGTGGCGACCGCAGAGCCAAGGAAAAATATCGAGAAAACAGTTAAAGTTTTCAATGAATTAAAACAATCAGGAAAAATGAAAGATATCACGCTGATATTAGTCGGTAGTGCGGGTTGGAAGAATAAAAAAATCAAGGAGCGTATTGACGCTAGTGAGGGGGTGTATGCAGTAGGGTATGTGCCTGATAAAGAGCTACCTGCTTTCTATAGCGCGGCGGATAGTTTTCTCTTTTTTTCTTCTTATGAGGGTTTTGGCATGCCGGTACGGGAAGCCTTAAGTTGCCAAACCTCTGTGTTAGCTGCAGATATACCTGAGATACGTGAAGCGGGTGGGCAATATGCCAGTTACTTTAAGCCTAATGAAGAAGGTATTAAAAATGCCCTTTATATGTATATGGAAAAAAATATTAATAACATTGAAATCCGACCCTGCTACCCCAGTTGGAAAAATACAGCCAGAGTTTATGCTACCCATTTTGAAAGAGCTGCTTTAATGGTTAATATTTAATATGAGATTTTTAGCGATTAAGCGAGCAATGTCCCATCGATTGTTTCGAAATTCATTTGCGCTATTTATTTTACAAATTGTGAATTACCTCGCGCCACTTCTAGTATTACCTTATCTAAGTCGTACGTTAAGTGTTGAAGAGTTTGGCGTAGTGGCAATTACATTGGCAGCTATTCAATTATCTCAAATTATCACAGACTATGGTTTTACTTATTATGCACCATACAAAATATCTACTAACCGTGAAAATTCCGGTGTAATATCAGAGCTAATTTCAAGAATTTTTAGTGCTAAGATAGTATTGGTATTGCTTGTTATTGGTGCGGCGCTAGTCTTTTTATCAATGTCATCTGACTTTAATTCATATCTTGTCTATTTCTTGTTTGCAAGTTTAGCTGTTGTGGCTCAAGCATATCAGCCTATTTGGTTTTTTCAGGGCATTGAAAAAATGAAGAAGGTTACGATTTATACTACAACTGCCAAAATGTCCTACGTCGTCCTGGTTTATTTATTTATTAATCGAGAAGGGGATGGAGCATATGTCATCTTGGCATGGAGTGCTGCGCAAGCATTGGGTACTTATATAGCCATTCGTGAAATGCGAAAAGAAGGGTGTCGTCTTCAATGGCGAATTAAAGGTGTCATAACCGTGTTGTTACAAGCGCAGGGTTTTTTTTGGGCGCGCCTTTCAGCGTCAATGTATTCATCTTCAAATTCATTAATTGTTGGCTGGCTTTTTGGGCCCACGCAGTCTGCCTATTATAATGTATCTGAACAAATTTTTAAGGTTTGTATATTTGCTCCCGTTCCTATTAACCAAGCGATATACCCCTATATGGCTAGGGAAAAAAACTGGCGTGTTTTCTTTGGTGTTTTATTCGGCGTGTCAATATGTATGCTTCTTGGAAGTACCTTTGTCTATGTGTTTGCCTCGGATATAATCAGGATATTATTTGGTGAGCAGTACGCAGCAGCCACTGATGTTGTTCGGATATTAATGATTGCTGTTGTTTTGAATTATTTCTCAGCTAATCTGGGCTATCCTCTATTTGCTGCACTAGGACGAGCTAATCTGGCTAATGGACCTATCATACTATGTGCTATTTTATACTTGATTTATATAGGTTGGCTTTATCTGACCGGGCGGGGTGATAGCTCTTGGATTGCCTGGGGCGTTGTCGGGGTCGAAATAGTCATGTTTATATCTAATATCTTATTAGCTTTAATGCTTGTTTTGCAAAACAAGCGCAAGGCAGGAAGTTATCATGAATAATGTCAGATATAACCCAAATCGTTTTTTGTGGGGCGGGTTGGTATTGTTTGTAGCCGTCGCAAATGATTTGATAGCGATTTCTATAGGCTTTGAGTTAAAGCTGGGTTTTATAATGCTAGTTTTTTTTGCCTTGATCATTTGGCTAACCATCATTGCCTCAGTATCTCCTACTTATTATTTTGATAAAAACGACGTCCCTATATTGATTTGGGCATTACTTGCCGTTGTACTATGTGTAATAAACGGTGGTATTCGCAATTATGTGTATACAGCGGCCCTGCTTGTTTATCTGGGCATGGTGTTAGGAGCAAAAGCACCTTGGCTGGGAATGTTAAAGTTTCGAGTTTTCGATCTTTACCTTTTGTCGGGTATTATTATTTCTGCCATAGGAATAGGACAGTTTTTAATAGCTTTACTCGGCTTGGGCGATATGTTTTTTGTTCAGCAGTGGTGGTATGAAGGGGCGATCGCCCGTGTTAATGGATTAATGTACGAGCCATCTTATTATGCATTGGTTGTTTTTCCATATTTTTTATTATCTTTTTTTCTGCTTAATGATGAAAGATTGAATAGTAAACGTAATCATATTACCCATTGTTTATTTTACTGTTCTGCATTTTCACTTATCCTTAGTTCTTCAAGGCTTGCACTTGTAGCAGTCATGTTAGCCATGCCAAGTGTCGCAATTTACAGGTTTATTGTATTGCCTTCAACGAGACGATACTGGAAAGGAGATATCTGTCGTTTTATCGGTTTTATTTGTGTTACCGTTCTATTTTTTATAATAGTAAGTTTTTCTGTTGACTATCTGGCAAAACGGCCGGTGACGCAAAATACCCCCCAGGTTGAAACGCATATACGTCAAAGTGTGATGAATGGTACTGGGATAGGGGGAACTGCAGATCATTCTGTTAGTATACGACGTCAAGACATGCTGGATACAGTAGAATTAGCCAGCCAGCACCTTTGGGTAGGCGTGGGTATGGGCAACGTAGCGAAGGGTATTGCATACAATAAGGGTATCAGTAATCCTACAAGTGAAGATATAAGAGCTAATGAGGGTCTGGTTCCAATACTTGAAATTACTGCAGCAACAGGAGTAGTTGGGATCGCTCTCTTTTTAGGTTGGCTATTATGGACGACTGTGCCTCATTTATTAAAAAAGCCCATGACTGAAAGTGAGCTGTTAAAAACCGGTATGTGTATAGCTGTGTTAGGTCAATTTCTATTAATGCAGGGTAATCAGAACATACTACGTATGTATTTCTGGGTAACATTATTTATTTTAATGATTTTTAACTATGCAGAAAAAAAGAAATTGAGAGTGAAAAATGAATAAATTGGTTTGTGTCGCAGATCAACGCTGGATTGGGCCACATGGTATTGGCCGGTTTGCAACCGAAGTATTATCGCGCCTGGAATACACGCCTCTCGCGGCTGCGGGAAACCCAGCCGCTCCTCTGGATGGTATTAAAAGCGGAATGGCGTTGAGGCTTAAGCATAAATCAGCCGGTTGCTTCTTTACGCCTGGCTACAATCCACCACTAGCAGCAAATATGCCAGTTTTTATGACGCTGCACGATCTTATTCACTTGGATGTAGAGCAAGAAAGCTCTTACTTGAAGCGTGCTTATTACCAAAAATTAATCCTGCCTGCTGTTAAGAAGGCAGCCTGTGTATTTACAGTATCGACTTACTCAAAGAACCGAATCGTGGAATGGGCGGGGATCGATCCTGATAAGGTCGTCGCGGTAGGGAATGGAGTGGACCCTATCTTTACAGAAAACCAACGGGCACATACCCTTGATGAGCCATATTTTCTCTATGTGGGAAACCAAAAACCGCATAAGAATACAGAATTTATGATAAGAGCCTTCGCCAAAAGTGGCGTGCGGAATAATTTCTTACTAGTACTGAGCGGTCAGTTCTCAGATGCCGTCAGTACGCTTGTCGATCAATTGGGTATAACTGATCGAGTGAAAGCGGTAGGCTTTATCGAGGAGAGTGACTTGCCCGCTTGGTATCGTGGTGCTAGCGCACTTATCATGCCTTCGCTTTATGAAGGGTTTGGTCTGCCGGTGATCGAAGCGATGGCTTCTAATACGCTTGTTCTCAGCAGCAACCGTACCTCTTTACCTGAGGTGGCCGGGGATGCAGCTTATTATTTTGATCCTACCAATGAGCAACAGCTCATTGAGGCATTCAATTTTGCCTCTAACCTAGAAAACGGTAAAGCGTTGCGTGCACATGGCATTATGCAGGCCCAAAAATATAAATGGGATGACGTTGCTAATAAAATCAAAAGCAGCCTTAGCGCTTTTACAAGTTAAGTAAACAGCTTGAACGGATGTGGCAGATCGAGGGAGAGTATGAAAGTTGCGATAGTTAGTGACTGGCTAGTGTCTTATGCCGGTTCTGAGAAGGTTGAAGAAGCTATCTTAGAGCTGTTTGCCGATGCGGACATTTACACCAATATTTACAATGCTGAAGCATTTAAAGATACTGGTTTTGAAAACCGCAACATAACGCAATCCTTTATTGCCAAGTTGCCTGGTGCGAAGAGGCACTATCAAAAATATTTGGCGCTGATGCCTTATGCCGTAGAGCAGCTTGACCTTTCGCGCTACGACTTAATTATTTCAAGCTCACACGCGGTTGCCAAAGGGGTAATCACTGGGCCTGATCAACTGCATATTTGTTACTGCCATACACCCATACGCTACGCATGGGATTTTCAGCATCAATACCTGGCTGATTCAGGTATGGCAAAAGGCTTAAAAAGCAACGTGGCTCGCTATCTGCTTCACCGCTTAAGGCTTTGGGACTATCGGACATCAAATGGAGTGGATCACTTCATTGCCAATTCCCGTTACATTGCTCGGCGAATTAATAAGGTATACCGCCGTAAAGCAAGCGTTATATATCCCAATGTGGATGTAGACAACTTCAATCTGCATGAGCAGAAAGAGGATTTTTACCTGGCGGCTTCTCGCTTGGTCCCCTATAAGCGAATCAGCCTGATTGTTGAAGCATTCACTAAAATGCCGGATAAAAAGCTAGTCGTGATAGGAACCGGCGAACAAGCGGAAAAAATTAAACAAATGCTGACGCCTAATATTACTTTCCTAGGTTATCAGCCTACCGAGACATTGAAATCTTATATGCAGCGTGCTAGGGCGTTTATTTTTGCAGCTGAAGAAGATTTTGGAATTATGCCTATTGAGGCGCAGGCTTGCGGTACGCCCGTAATCGCTTATGGCCGAGGGGGAGCGCTAGAGACCGTTCGTAACGGAGAAACTGGCATTCATTTTTTTGAGCAAACCAGTGCTGCCATACAGCAAAGCGTTGAGCAATTTGAGTTCAAAGGTATTACCTTCGACGCTCAAGCCATTCGTCATCACGCAGAACAGTTTTCTGAAATGCGATTTAGGCAGGAAATGAGTGCTTTTGTATATACTAAGTGGAACGAATTTATTGTGCAGAGAGGCTTTTGATTGCCCCTTTGGCAATAGCTGTTTGAACGATAGACATTTTATTAAGAAATAGGCAAATTAATTGACCAGCTTGGAATATACATGTCCTTATTAAATCAGCGGCCTCTACGCCGTAATTACGACTGGCTGTCATCCGTTATATTTCGCAGTGTGGATCTTTTTTCTGTACTGCTTGCGGGTTGGCTAGCCTATGTACTTCGTTTCGATACATGGACTATTGTTGAAGAGCGTTATAATTGGGCCATTTTGTTCGGCGGCCTGTTACAGATATGGCTATTTCCTAACTGTGGGCTTTATCGCTCTTGGCGAGGGCATTTGTGGACAGTCTTTTCCACACGACTGATCGGTATTTACCTATTGTGGTGCGTCAGCATCATGATCATCATGTTTGTTTTTCAGCTGTTCGACTTTTCTCGCTTATGGTTTTTTGGATGGGTAGCGTTAGCGACAACATTCTCACTTTTGTTGCGCTGGGCCGCCTATCCATTTGTAAAACGATTACGAGCTCAGGGCAAAAATCGTCGTAGTGTATTGCTGATAGGCGATGCTGCGTCTTGCCGTAATGCTTACTATTCGTTACGCCGAGACCCAGGACAGGGTTTTTACATCACCCGTGTACTGGTGGTCGATTACCGTTTACCCAAACGTTTAACAAAATATAAAGGTGTCGTTGAAAACTACGACGCCAGTAAGCGAGTTCACGTAGAAGAGCAGGAAGTATGGATATGCTTACCGCTTTCCAGAGGCTATGAAGCGCAAGAAATCATCAATTCGCTGGATACGGTGACCGCTAATATACGTCTGCTGCCCAATATGTCGGATTTACGATTGATCAATCACAGCACCGATAATATCGCTGGCATGCATTTGATTAATGTTAGCTGCTCGCCAATGACAGGGTGGAGTCGTTTCAAAAAGCGCTGCTTAGACGTCACCCTGTCTTCCATCATTTTATTGATGATTTTGCCGTTGCTATTCATTGTGGCCATTGGCGTTAAGCTAAGTTCTCCCGGTCCCATTTTCTATCGACAGGAGCGAGTTAGCTGGAACGGAACCCCTTTTTGGATGCTGAAATTCCGTTCAATGCCTGCTGATTCGGAAAAAGGTGGTGTGCAATGGGGAAATGCGAAAGGTAAAAAGGTAACACGTTTTGGAAGGTTTATTCGGCGAACGAGTCTTGATGAACTGCCACAGTTTATTAATGTGTTAAAAGGCGATATGTCCATCGTGGGCCCAAGACCTGAAAGAACCGTATTTGTAAAACAGTTTCAGCACGAAATACCAGGCTATATGCAGAAGCACCTAGTTAAAGCGGGTATAACAGGATGGGCACAGATCAACGGCTGGCGTGGTGATACGAGCTTGGAAAAGCGTATTGAATTTGACCTTTGGTACATCGACAATTGGTCAGTATGGCTTGATTTACGTATCGTACTGCTAACAATTTTTAAAGGCTTTGTGAATAAAAATGCTTATTGATAAGATAATTATATGATTTTGTTGACAGGTGGCACGGGCTATATTGGTTCTCATATTGCTGTAGAGCTGCTTCAGGCTGGCCATGATGTGGCTATTTTGGACAACTTTTCTAACAGCGACGAGACGGTGATTGAACGCATCGAGAGTATCACTGAGCGTGAGGTTATTTTATATCGCGGAGATGTTCGTGATACGTTGCTACTGACCTCTATTTTCCAATCGCATGACATCGAATCTGTTATTCATTGTGCTGGGTTGAAGGCGGTGGGTGAGAGCGTAAAGGATCCATTAGCATATTATGATGTTAATGTTTATGGCAGTGTTACGCTATGCTATGCTATGCAGCAAGCGGGTGTTAAGCAGCTTTTGTTCAGCTCTTCAGCGACGATTTATGGGGTCAATGCTCAACCTCCTTATACAGAAACAATGGCCAGAGGGGAGTCGAGTAGCCCCTATGGTACGTCGAAAGGTATGGTGGAAAAATTACTTGAGGATCTAAGCGACAGCGACCCCCAATGGTCGATTGCGGTGTTGCGCTATTTTAACCCTATTGGTGCACACCCTTCTGGCTTGATAGGTGAACTACCTCAAGGCACTCCTAATAATTTAATGCCCTACATAAGCCAAGTCGCTGCCGGTCTGTTGCCAGAGCTATTAATTTACGGAAACGACTATCCAACGAAAGATGGCACCTGTGTGCGTGACTACCTGCATGTAACAGATTTAGCCGTTGGCCATAGAATGGCGGTAGCTGCGCTTAAAAAGCCAGGAGTCAACTACTTCAATTTAGGAACCGGAAGTGGTATTTCTGTAAACGAAATGGTCGAAGCGTTTGTATCTGCTACTGGGATGAACGTGCCTTATCGCTTTGCCCCTAGGCGAGAAGGCGATTTAGGAGCTTTTTGGGCATGTTCTAAAAAAGCTGAGCGTGAATTAGAGTGGCGGGCGGAAAAGACGCTTGAGGATATGATGGTCGATACGTGGCGTTGGCAACAGTTCTCTACTAAGACCAAGCGTAGTCATTAGCTTTATTCAGTTGTGATGGCAGCGTATTAACAGGAAATTTGATTTGAAGCTTTCTATGAATTCACGCTTTTTAAATGTGCCAAGCGATTTTCCTCGATTGTACACCAGTCTTGCCGTTTTCCTCTTTGGGGCCTGTTCACTGATAATTCCCAGTGGTTATTCACTTGGGGCAGTGCTACTGCTACTGGGTGGTCTTGGTTTGCTGATCACCTTGCGCGTACCGCGGCTAACTAGAAATGACGCTTGGATAGTGGCTTCGCTGGTTGCTTACGCTGCGGTTACATTTGCGGAAGTCTGGTGGGACGGGCAAGGAAGTAGAGGGCTAGATAAGCCTAGCCGTTTTATTCTTGCGGTTCCTGCGCTTTGGTGGGTACTTCGTTTTCCTCCCAAATTAACTTTTTTATGGAGCGGCCTAACCGTTGGTGCAATTGCTGCGGGCACTTGGGCCGGATGGCAGAAGTTATTCGAGGGAGTAGAGCGCGCTCAGGGTTACACGCATGTTATCCAGTTTGGCAATTTAAGCATGCTATTGGGGGTGCTTTGCCTGGCGGGGCTTGGGTGGGCCGCAGTTCAGCGTCATCGCCGCGGATGGGTATGTTTATTACTTATAGGGGCAGGGGCAGGTATTCTTGGATCACTGTTCTCAGGAAGTCGTGGTGGTTGGGTAGGCTTTCCGATTGTATTGCTGGTTTTATACCGCGCATACGGCAGAAACTTAGCTACAAGTTTAAAAGTGTTAGCGTTATCCACCGTGTTAGTAGGGGCATTGATTGTGTATGCCGTTCCTCAAATCGGTGTACAAGGACGTGTTCACCAAGCATTTACTGATGTAAATCTCTATATCTCAGGTGAAAATCGTACTTCATCTGTGGGCGCGCGCTTTGAAATGTGGCGTGGCGCAGCATATCTCATTCAAGAAAAGCCGCTGTTAGGCTGGGGATATAATGGCTACAAACAGGAAATGGGATCGTTAGCAGAACAGGGCATCATACATCCTGATATAGCTCAATATGGGCACGCGCATAATGAGTTCATTGATGCTTTTGCTAAGCGGGGTCTGTTGGGGCTAGCTGCGCTGTTTGCGCTATATTTAATTCCTTTGCGGTTGTTTTCTAAAGGTCTTTCCGCAGAATGCCTATCAACGCGAGCATTAGCCACTGCGGGTGTATTATTGCCTGTGACTTATATAGATTTTGGCCTGTCACAAGTGTTCCTCACCCACAACAGTGGGGTCATGATGTATGCTTTTCTGTTGGCCATTTTGTGGGGAATACACTCCGCTCTACACCGACAAAACACACCGCATAGTTAAAGTGACGGCAGGGCGAATGATGCCTTTGTTGAACCTATAGCGGCGCTGCTGCTCTTAATAGAACCGATCATTGAAAAATGATCGGTTTTTTGTTTTATAAGATGCATTTTTTAAGTATAGTGAGCACCCTTAGAAATAGAGAGTGGGTGTAGAGGCTGAGACGTTAATCCCCTACAATGGCCGCTTGGTGCAATGTGCCTTTACTACAGCCCCGCGTACTGGGTAGCCTTTTATAAAGGTGCTTATTTAGCGCACCACCTCTTTCACCGCGCAGAAGAGTAGGGCAAGGGAATACGCCCGTAACGATCCCTGGGCGGTAGCGTGCCTTTTTTTTGGAAATCAATATGCCAATATCTCAACGTTCATTTGTGTCGCCAGCTCGCATGCTGCTGGCCGCACTTAGTGTGGCTGTTATCAGCGGCTGTGCCACCAATTACCCTTCTGGCAGCACCCAGCAAGAAGCGCGCTACGTGCTGAATACCGATGCCGCCAAGCTATTAAATGATGAAAGCCTCAATAGCTTTCTTTCAGAAGCACCGGCCAGCGGCATTCTTAATCTGGCGCGCAGCCCATGGGGCGACAACGTCGAGATCGTTGCTGACGAATCTTATCTGGCCGCCAGCGGCCGGGAATGCCGCAAGTTAAGAGTGGTCGCGGCAGGCGGGGGCAGTGCACGCACCGCACTGGTATGTGAAACGCCCAACGGCTGGGTTAATCAACGTGTCGTTACTGAAGCAACTAACCAAGCAGTGACACAACAAGCAGCTACACAAGCAGTCGAAGGGCGCTATTAATGTTAAAGCACACCCTAGCAGTCGTTTCCATCACCCTAATCGGCGCGCTGGCCAGCAGCACTAGCTGGGCGCAATCGTTAAGCCTTTCTGACAGTATTCTGCCTTCGCAAGGTGGCCAGCAGGGCGCAGCCCAGCAGCAAGAAGAAGTAAATGATACCCCGCGCGCCGACTGGCGCAGCGGCACCTACGGCCCCGTAACGCTGCCATTGCAAGACCCGGATACCTTGCCACCCTTCGGTGCCAACCTGTTTAGCGGTGGCTTCCGGGGTGCCATGGGCGATGGCTTAAACCCGAATTACCGCATCAAACCCGGCGATCAGGTTACCGTGCGCGCCTGGGGCGCGTTTGAGTTTGATCGTGTGCTTCCGGTTGATGCCCAAGGCAACATCTTTATTCCCGGCTCTGGCCCGTTAAATGTAGAAGGGCAAAGCAGCAGCGAAGTCGACGGCAGCGTACGTAGTGCGATTACCTCGGTCTACCCGGACAACGTAGAGGTCTACACCAACCTGCAAGGCGTTCAACCCGTTGCCGTGTACGTGACCGGCTATGTGGAAAACCCCGGCCGTTATGCAGGTACGCCCAACGACTCACTGCTCTATTTCCTCGACCAGTCCGGCGGCATCGACCAAGACCTGGGTAGCTACCGGCAAATTCGCGTGGTGCGCGATGACCGCACCGTGGCCACCGTGGATCTATATGACTTCCTGATTAACGGCACCATAGCCCGCCCGCAGTTCCAAGATGGCGACACCATCGTCGTGGAAGAGCGCGGCCCGGCCATTGCGGTAGGTGGCGATGTACACCGTGAACACCGCTACGAGCTAATTGGTAATCAGCTTAGCGGCGCAGAAATTGTTGCCCTTGCCCGGTTAAGAAGTGGCGTTTCCCACGTGCTGCTGCGCGGCGACCGTGAAGGCGGCCCCATTGCGCAATACTTCCCCATTGATATGTTCTACGGCCAAACCATTCGCAGTGGCGACGAAGTACAGTTCAGCGCCGACCAGCGCAGCGAAACGATTGTGGTACAGCTAGAAGGTAGCTACTACGGCCCCTCGCGCTTTGCACTGCCACGCAATGCCCGCCTAAGCGAATTGCTGGACGCTATTCCCGTACCCGAAAACATGACTGCTGTAGAAAGCATTTCACTGCAGCGTGAAAGCGTACGCCAGCAGCAGGCCCAAGCACTGGAAGATAGCCTACGCCGCTTGGAAACCACCTACCTGGGTGCCAGTTCACGCACCGACCAGGAAGCGCAAATCCGCCTGCAAGAAGCTGAGCTGATTGAGCGCTTTATTGAACGCGCAAGAGACCTGGAGCCCAGTGGCCGGTTAGTGGTTGCCAACAGCAACGGTATTTCCGATATCCGCCTACAAGATGGCGATGTGGTGACCATTCCGGAAATCAGCGATTCCATCCTGATCAGTGGTGAAATTCTGGTGCCTCAAGCCGTGGTATACCGCCCAGGCATGAGCGTGATTGACTACGTAGAAGGCGCAGGTGGCTTTACCGAGCGCGCCGATGAAGACCAAATCCTGCTGGTTCGCCAGAACGGCGCTGTAGAGCATGCCAAAAACTCACCGCTACGCCCAGGCGATGAAATACTAGTGATGCCCGCCGCGCCCACGCACAACCTACAGTTGGCCTCCACGCTCACGCAAATCCTGTTCCAGATCGCCGTGACTACGCGAGTAGCGCTTGATCTTTAATAGCTTGTGAATAGTGAGTTGTTAATGGTGAATAGTGGATAGTTAATGGTGAGTTGTGAAATATGAGGAAGTGAGGGGTAACAATTCACCACTCACCACTCACCACTCACCACTCACCACTCACCACTCACCACTCACCGAAAAGCGGAGCGATGCAGGAACACTCTTTGTTTATCTCTAAAGAATTATCCCTATGGAAAACATAAATGCCCAGCCCCAGCCAAGGCGCGCGCGCACATCGTGGCAGGTCACGCGCAGCGTGTGGTACGCCATGTTTATGCGTGAAGCCATCTCGCGCACCATGGCAGACCGCATGGGTTGGTTCTGGATGCTTTTTGAACCAGTAGCTTTTATTGCGATTATGGTAGGTATTCGCAGTTTTATACGTGGTGATAGGCTGGTTGTGAATGCTGAATTTATACCCTGGATGATTGCGGGGTTAATGGGTTTCTTCTTAGTACGTGAAGGTATGATGCGTGGCATGGGCGCCATTGATGGCAACCAAGCCCTTTTTGCCTATCGTCAGGTTCAGCCAGTAGACCCTGTATTGGTGCGCAACTTTTTGGAAGGCATGCTGCGTAGCTTCGTCTTCCTAATTTTCATTGCTGGTGGGTTAATGCTGGGTATTGATTTTTATCCTGATAATGCCATCCGCGTTATTGGTGCATGGCTGTCTTTGTGGTGTTTAGGCATTGGTCTAGGCTTGGTAACGTCTGTTGCAGCAACATTGGTACCAGAGGTAGGTAAGGTCATCCGTATGCTTTCATTACCGCTTATGATTTTATCAGGCGTGATCTTTCCGCTAAACACATTACCGCATTGGTTGCTTGAGTATCTTATGCTAAATCCGATTCCTCATGGCTTGGAGACACTGCGTGTGGGTTTTTTCGAAAATTATCAAGTGATTCATGGGACCAGTATGCTCTATTTTTGGCTATTTACACTTACCCTCATCGCCCTGGGGCTGCTGATGCACCTGCGCTTTATTGATCGTTTGAAGGCAAAATAATCCATGCAACGTTCGTTACGCCGTTTTGTAAAAAAGTCGCCGCAGTGGGCAGTGGCCGTCGCCGCGATTTTAATCGTTTCGTTTTACTGGTTTGTGTGGGCAGAAGAGCGCTATGTATCACGGGCAACCGTAGTATTGGAAAGTCCTCAGGTAGCATCACCTGAATTCAGCCTATCCTCTTTAATGGGAGGTGGCGCTGGCAATACTGCAGACCTACTGCTGTTACGTGAGCACTTACTTTCAGTAGATATGCTGCGCCGCCTGGACCAAGACTTAAACATTCGCGCGCACTACACCGAAAACGGTGATATTTTCGCTAAACTGCGCGACCACGATGCCCCGATTGAAGACCTGCACAACTACTACTTACGCCGGGTAGAGGTAGAGCTGGATGAGTACGCAGGGGTACTCAATATTTCAGTGCAGGGCTATACGCCAGAATTTGCCCATCAAATGACCACACTGCTGCTTGAAGCAGGTGAAAACCATATGAACGAAATGGGGCACCGCCTAGCGGATGAGCAAGTGCGCTTTTTAGAGCAGCAAATGGTTCGCCTAGACGAGCGTTTCAAAGAAACCCGCGCCGCGCTATTGGAGTATCAAAATGAGTTTGGTCTGGTATCACCGACAGATACCGTCGCCAGCATTAACCAAGTCGTTGCCACGTTAGAAGCAGACCTAGCCCGTTTCCAGGCCCAGCGCAGCGCACTTTCCAGCTTCCAAAGCACCCAGTCTGCTGAACTACGTCAAGTAGAGCGCAATATTACCGCCTTACGTGAACAAATCATTGAACAGCGTGACCGCATAGCGCAAGCATCCGGTGGCTCATTAAATAGCGTTTCAGCGCAGTATGAAACGCTAGAGCTGCAGGCCCAGTTCGCCCAAGAAACCTACTCCAGCGCCCTGGCAGCACTGGAAAACACCCGCTTAGAAGCCGCCCGCCAGCTCAAGCAGGTAAGCGTACTGCAAAGCCCGCTATTCCCGGAATACCCAACCGAACCCAACCGGCTCTACAACAGCAGCGTATTCGCCATCATCACCATCTTCCTAGCCTTCATCCTCAGCATGCTGATCATGATCATCAAAGATCACAGAGACTAAATGCTTGGTGAAGGGTGAAGGGTGAAGGGTGAAGGGTGAAGGTGAAGCGTGAGGATTTTCGTAGCGCGTGGTAACGAGAAAGCGAGTTCAGCGAGCGTATCGAGGCACCCGCGGGAGGCGTCGGCACGACGCCCAGATGACACCATTGAATTAAGTAGAAGGGAAAACGATGGCTAATCGAAAAAGCCACGATCAAAACTTCAAAAACTTGATCTTGGATTATCCTCATGAAGCACTTGCATTCTTTGCTGCAGAAGAAGCCGAAGATCTTACTCCGAGCGTCAAGATTACACCGATACGCCAAGAGCAGCTAAAAGAACGCTTAGGTGATCGATTTCACGAGCTAGATGTACCTTTATTAGTAGAGTGGCCCGATGGCAGGCGCGAAGCACTGCTGTTTACACTCGAAGAAGAAACAGACCCAAACAGATTTTCTATTCATCGGCTTGCCCATTACACTCTGCATTTAAGTGAGTTATTCGAAACAGAGCGTGTTGTACCCGTAGTTATTTTTTTACACTCAAATCAAAATATTGCAGAAAGTCTGCATATCAAAAGTGAGCGGCACAGCTACTTGCAGTTCAGCTACTTACACACTGAGCTCAGCCGCCTACCTGCAAAACAATTTTTTGGCAGCCAAAACATCGTCGCGAGATTAAATCTGCCAAACATGAACTGGGCAGATAAAGATAAGATCGAAGTTTATGCCAGCGCGATTCAAGGGCTCTTTGCACTAGAATCTAGTGTAGAAAAGCAACTTAAATACATTGATTTTGTCGATATTTATAGCGAACTAAACGAAGATGAAAGAAAAGCCTACCAAAGGCGCTATCCGCAGGAGGAAAGCAAAATGGCTGGTTTAGCAGAAAGACTCCGTAATGAAGGCATGCAACAAGGTATGCAACAAGGTATGCAACAAGGCATGCAGCAAGGACTTCATGAAGGTATTGAAGGTGCTCTACGCCTTCAACTTAAACTGAAATTTGGTGAACTACCAGAATGGGTGGAAGTAAAGCTACAACAGGCATCAGATAGCCAACTCACCCATTGGCTGACTCGGATTCTTAGTTGTGACAACCTCAGCGAGCTTCTCGAATAGGCGCCGGAACGACGCTCAACGCCACGATACCCAACTCCGGCACTGGGCTGCCGCTGCGAGCATACCCATGACGCTATGGAAGCACAAACCGTAGCGCGTGGTAACGAGAAAGCGAGTTCAGCGAGCGTTTTGAGGCACCCGCGGGAGGCGTCGGAACGACGCCCAGCGGCACGTAATTCAACCTCGGCACCGCTCCGCGCTGCTTCCGCGGGTGCGCTTCGCTTACCACGCGCTACTCGATCACGCATGCACATAACTTTGTGGAAGCACAACCCGTAGCGCGTGGTAACGAGTCTGCGAGGAACGAGCAACGAGGCACCCGCGGGAGGCAGGGAAAATGCATGAAAACCCGCGCCATGATGCGGCTTTCAGCGCTTTACGAGGTTAGTCTGATGTGGTCATCTAAGTGTTTTCCTTTTGGATAACATCTATGTCAGCGCCGTCTCTGTTTCAGCATTTGTCTGTTATTCCCGACTTCAGGCAATCCTGGAAAGTGCAACATCAGCTTTCGGATATCCTGTTTTTAGTGGTATGTGCAGTGATTTGTGGCTCAGAGGGCTGGGACGAAATCGAGGATTTTGGCCACTCAAAACTTGATTTTCTCAGACAATATGGTGATTTTGGCGGCGGCATTCCCAGTCACGATACGTTGGCGCGTGTCATGGCACTGATCAACGCAGAACAGCTTCAGACAGCCTTTGCCGAATGGATGAAAGCCTGCCACGACGTAACTCAGGGTGCAGTGGTGGCTATTGACGGTAAAACACTGCGGGGCTCTTATTGCCGAGGAAAGCAGAAAGGCGCGATCCACATGGTGAGTGCTTTCAGCGCGGCTAATGGCGTCGTATTAGGGCAAGTGAAAACGGCACAGAAATCCAATGAGATCACCGCGATACCCGAGCTACTCAAGCTTCTAAATTTACAAGGCTGTCTGGTGACAATTGACGCGATGGGGTGCCAGAAAAAAGTAGCGGCAAAAGTGCTCCACAAAGGAGCTGATTACCTGCTTGCTGTCAAAGATAATCAGCCTAAATTGATGCAAGCCTTCGAGCAGGCGTTTCCAATGAGTGAGCTGATTGGCTTTGAAGGTGATGCTTATGTGACCGATGAGAAAAATAGGGGGCGTCAGGAAACGCGTTATCACTTTGCCAGTGAGTTCACTCAAGAATTTCAAGATCTTAGTTATGAGTGGCCGGGGTTGAAAACAGTGGGTGTGGTGATGTCATTTCGTACTGAAGTCGGTCGTGCACCAGAAGAGCCAACGTTGCGCTACTACATCAGTTCAGCAGAATTGAGTGCTAAAAAATTGGCTGAAGCGGCTCGTCAACATTGGTTCGTGGAAAATAAGTTGCACTGGTCACTGGATGTCGCTTTACGAGAAGATGCTTGCAAAGTCCATCGAGGCTATGCGGCTGAGAACCTTGCCAGGGTTCGTCACATTGCTTTGAATTACCTCAAGGGCGAGACAAGTTTTAAAGGTGGCATACGCCGAAAGCAGAAAAAGGCAGCACTGGATGAAAGCTATTTAGCGACGATATTGGCTGGATGAAATCTTTCATGCGTTTGCCCTGAGCTCCGCGAGCGTTTTGAGGCACCCGCGGGAGGCGTCGGAACGACGCCCAATGGCACCTAGCCCTAAACCGGCACTACTTCAACCTCGCACCATTCACCATTCACCATTCACCACGCACGGCTTCAAATGCTCGAAATAATCCACCACGGCGGCGCCACTGGCGTTACCGGCAGCTGCCACCAACTGATTCTAAATAAAAACGAATCCCTACTGGTAGATTGCGGCCTCTTCCAAGGCGAAGACGCCACAGAAGATACCTTCGAGCAGCTACAAATAGAGTTCGATATCAGCACCGTAAAAGCCCTGATCATCACCCATGTACACATCGACCATGTAGGCAGGCTGCCTTACCTGCTGGCCGCAGGCTTCACCGGGCCTATCATCTGCTCGATCCCCTCGGCCAAACTGCTACCGCTGGTCATTGAAGACGCGCTAAAAATCGGCTTCACCCGCAACGCCCAACTGATCAAGCGCTTTCAAGCGCAGCTCGAAAAGCAAATCGTTAGCGTGCCCTACGGCAAATGGCATGGCGTAGTAAGCGATCACACTGTTGTAGATGAAGGCGGTAAAGGAACCACACGGGTAAAACTCAAACGGGCAGGGCACATTCTGGGTTCCAGCTACGTCGAAGTGAGTTACCAAGACTCAGATACCGGCGAAAAAGAGCGCACCGTATTCTCCGGTGACTTAGGCGCCCCTTACGCACCGCTGCTGCCTGCACCTAAATCGCCCTACGGCTGCGACCAGCTGGTACTCGAAAGCACCTATGGCAACCGCACCCACCCAGACCGACGCCAGCGCCGCTCAACCTTAAAAGCAGCCATAGAGCAAGCACTCGCTAACGGTGGCACGGTGATGGTGCCTGCCTTCAGCATTGGCCGAACGCAAGAACTGCTCTACGAACTTGAAACCATTATTCATCAAGCGCGCTCGCCACAATGGAAGTCGCTCGAAGTCATCGTCGATTCACCGCTGGCCGCACGCTTTACCCAGCTATACCGCGAGCTAAAACCCTACTGGGATAAAGAAGCCCAACGCCGCCTACGCAGTGGCCGCCACCCGCTCAACTTTGCCAATCTCTACACGGTGGATAGCCACGCCGAGCATGAACAAACCGTAGAGTACTTGGCTAAAACGGGTAGACCGGCAGTAGTGATTGCCGCCAGCGGCATGTGCGCAGGCGGGCGCATTATGAACTACCTCAAAGCCATGCTCGGCGACGAACGCCACCAAGTACTGTTTGTGGGCTACCAAGGCGCAGGCACACCAGGGCGGGATATTCAGCAATACGGCCCACAAGGCGGCTGGGTAAACATCGACGGCGAGCGGTACGACATCAAAGCAGGGGTTAGCAGCATCAGCGGCTACTCCGCCCACGCCGACCAAAAAGACCTGCTTAACTTCGTCAAACGCATGCACCGCTGGCCCCACACCATCCGCCTAGTACACGGCGAACAAACCGCCCGCGCAGCACTCAAAAACGAACTTGAAAGCCTCTATCATCGCAAAGGAAAACAAGTGAGGGTAGTGAATGGTGAGTGGTGAGTGGTGAGTAGTGAGTAGTGAGTAGTGAGTAGTGAGTAGTGAATGGTTATTGGTGAGCGGTGGCGGGAGGTTGAATGAGAAAGCATCAAGAACTGAGAATCTGGCAAGAAACAATGGACTTGGTGGAAACTATTTATGCCCAAACCGCTGCGTTTCCAAATCATGAACTTTATGGCCTAACCAACCAAATGCGCCGGTGTGCTGTTTCGGTACCGAGCAATATTGCAGAAGGCGCAGCTAGAGGAAGTACTCAAGAGTTCATTCGGTTTTTGCATATATCTCAAGGCTCTCTCAGCGAACTAGAAACGCAATTACTTATCGCCCAACGTCTCAACTATTTACAAGATATTTCAGGAATTTTGGCATCAATTAATCAGGCATCTGCTCAGCTAGGTGGTCTCATCAAACATTTAAAGAATCGGTGAAATCAATGCGCCACATGAACTTCCTATTCACCATTCACTACTCACAATTCACAAACCAAAAATGATTGAAATCCGTAACCTCTACAAGCGCTACCACAACCACCACGGCAGCGATTGGGTACTCAAGGACATCAACCTAACGATCCCCACCGGGGTGAGCGTGGGCTTGATCGGTGCCAACGGCGCGGGTAAATCCACGCTGTTGCGCTTAATCGCCGGCATGGATTCCCCAGAGCGGGGCGAAGTCATCCGCCATAGCCGGGTTTCCTGGCCAGTGGGGCTTTCAGGCGGTATGCAGGGCAACATGACCGGGCGGCAGAACGTTAAATTCGTTGCTCGCGTGCAAGGCAGTAGGCCGGAAGAGGTAAAGCGCGTTATCCAGTTTGTAGAAGACTTTGCCGAAATCGGCAGCTCATTCGATGAGCCGATTCGCACCTATTCATCCGGTATGAAATCGCGCATCTCCTTTGGCCTTTCGCTAGCCTTCGACTTTGATGTGTATATTTCCGATGAAGCCACCGCCGTAGGCGACCGGGCCTTCAAAGCCAAAGCTAAAGATCTGTTTAACTCCAAAATCGGCCAAGCCTCGCTGATAATGGTGTCCCACTCAGAAGGCATCTTAAAAGACCTCTGCCAAGCGGGGCTGTATCTGAAAAATGGAAAAGGCCATTGGTACGATGACATCAACGAAGCTATTGCCGCTTACCACGCAGACTCAGATGCCAAGAAAAACGGCACTGCCTTACCTTCTGATATACCTGGTGCTCGCCGCCATCTTCAAGAGTGTCACTCAACATTAAAAGGTGCTCAGGAAGCATTGGCTGACTTTCAAGAGCAGGATGCCCCACAGCAAGATATCGCCGCCGCCAAAAGCGAAGTTCAAAAGGCAGGCAAAGCAGCGCGTAAAGCCCGCGAGCACCTTGAAGCCCTTCAAGAACAGCGGCGTGAAGAAAAACGCAAATCAGCCTGATTATTGTATTTACATCACTACCACCCATTAAGAAACATATGAACACCAAGACGTTTTTAATTACCGGCGGTGCTGGCTTTATCGGCTCAGCAGTTGTACGCGAGCTTATTCAAAACTCAGCCCACCGTGTAGTGAATGTAGATAAACTTACTTATGCAGGTAATTTAGAATCGCTCGCGAGTGTTGAGGGCAACGAACGTTACACCTTCGTGCAGGCGGATATTTGCGATGCACACGCAATGCAGCAGCTGTTTAAACAACATCAGCCCGATGTAGTGATGCACCTTGCAGCAGAGAGCCATGTAGACCGCTCTATCGACGGCCCGGCTGAGTTTATCCAAACAAACGTGGTAGGTACCGCCGTATTGTTAGAAGCCGCTCGTGGCTACTGGAAAGCGCTCCAACATCAAAATTCGGCCAAAGCAGATGCCTTTCGCTTCCACCATATCTCCACTGATGAAGTGTATGGCGATTTGGGGGCGCCGGAGGCGCTTGTGAATGGTGAATCGAAAACCGTGAATAGTGAATTGAAACGGGCCAGCAGTGACCACTCACCACTCACCACTCACCACTCACTCTTTACTGAAGAAACCCCCTACGCCCCCAGCTCGCCATATTCGGCCAGCAAAGCCAGTTCGGACCATTTAGTGCGTGCTTGGCAGCGCACCTATGGCCTACCCACACTGGTAACCAACTGCTCGAACAACTATGGCCCCTTCCACTTCCCGGAAAAACTGATTCCGCTGATGATCCTCAATGCCCTAGCAGGCAAGCCGCTGCCCGTATACGGCGATGGCCAGCAAATCCGCGATTGGCTCTATGTAGAAGACCACGCCCGCGCGCTCATCAAAGTCGCCACCGAAGGCCAAGTAGGCGAAACCTACAACATCGGCGGCCATAATGAGAAGACCAACCTGGAAGTGGTCGAAGCGATCTGTAAAATCCTGGACGAACTGGTGCCCATAAAGACCGATGAGGACACCCAAGATTTATCGCCCACCACTCACCACTCACGATTAACCACTCACCATTCACCATTCACTACTTACAAACAACTCATCACCTTCGTCACCGACCGCCCCGGCCATGATGTGCGCTACGCCATCGATGCCAGCAAAATGGAACGCGAGCTAGGCTGGGTGCCGCAAGAAACCTTCGAAACCGGCCTACGCAAGACCGTGCAGTGGTACCTTGCCAACGAAACCTGGTGGAAACGCGTACAAGACGGCAGCTACCAAGGCCAGCGGCTAGGTAGTATTTCATGAATATCTTCATCACCGGTGGTAATGGCCAAGTAGGCTTTGAACTCCAGCGCCAGTTTGCCCCTTTCGGCACTATCTTGGCCCCGACACGCCAAGAGCTCGATTTAACCAACGCCGAAGCCGTAGATGCTTACCTTGCCAAACATCAGCCTGGCTTAATACTCAACGCCGCCGCCTACACAACAGTAGACAAAGCCGAAAGCGAGCCACAGCAGGCCAAACGCCTAAATGCCGAGCTACCCGCGCAGCTAGCGGAATATGCAGCGAAGCAGGGCATCCCCCTGGTGCACTACTCAACAGACTACGTTTACCCAGGCAACGGCGAAACACCCTGGCAAGAAGATAGCCCCACTGGCCCATTAAGCGTTTACGGCCAAACCAAGCTGGAAGGGGACAACGCCATCGCTGAAAGCGGCGCCAACTACCTCATCTTCCGCACCAGCTGGGTATACGCCGCGCGCGGCCATAACTTCATGAAAACCATGTTGCGGCTTGGGCGCGAGCGCGATGCGCTCAACATTGTGGATGACCAAATAGGCGCGCCCACCCCCGCACGCCTAATCGCCCAAGTAACGGCACTGGCTTTTACTCCTCATGCTTCACACTTCACCCCTCACGTAATATCCGGCGTTTACCACCTTGCGCCACGGGGTGAAACCAGCTGGCACGGCTTTGCCTGTGAGGTTTTCAAGCAAGCGGGCAAGCAAGCGGGTAAATTAGATGAAGAGCTGACTATTCAGGCAGGGCGTGTAAGCGGAATACCCACTAGCGATTACCCTACGCCCGCTCAGCGCCCGCTTAATTCGCGTATGGCGCTCAACAAACTGGAAAATGCACTAGGCATCATCATGCCTACTTGGCAAAGCCAGCTGGCCCTAACACTGCAGGAGTATTGTGAGGAGTAAGATGTCACACCCCAAACATTACACCTCATAAAATCAGGATTTCAGGAATGAATACCTCACCCCTCACCCCTCACGCCTCACAAAGAAAAGGCATTATTCTGGCGGGTGGTTCTGGTACACGTTTGCACCCCATAACCCGGGGGGTGTCAAAGCAGTTGTTGCCTGTTTATGACAAGCCGATGATTTATTATTCGATCTCGGTGCTGATGCTGGCAGGCATACGTGAAATTTTAATTATTTCTACGCCAGAAGACCTGCCCCAATATAAAAACCTTCTTGGCAGTGGCGAAGACTTCGGCCTGCAATTTGAATACGCCGAGCAGCCATCGCCCGATGGCCTGGCGCAAGCCTTTATCATTGGCGAAGCATTCATCGAAAAGAGCCCGGTTTGTCTTGTGTTGGGCGATAACATCTTTCACGGCCAGCACTTTTCAGACCAGCTTAAACGAGCCAGTACGCAGCCTAACGGCGCCACAGTGTTTGGCTACCTGGTAAAAGACCCTGAACGCTTTGGCGTTGTAGAGTTCGATGAGGCGGGCAAAGCAATCTCGATAGAAGAAAAGCCTAAAAAACCCAAGTCTGCCTATGCCGTTACCGGCCTTTATTTTTACGATAATGACGTAGTAGACATCGCTAAAGCGGTTGAACCCTCTGAGCGCGGCGAGCTTGAAATTACCAGCATCAATAACGCGTATCTTAAGCGGGGTGACCTAAACGTCGAACGCCTGGGGCGTGGTTTTGCCTGGCTGGACACAGGCACCCACGATAGCCTGTTGGAAGCGAGTCAGTACGTACAAACCATTGAGCATCGCCAAGGCCTCAAAATCGCCTGCCTGGAAGAGATCGCTTGGCAAAACGGCTGGATCAGCGATGAGCGCTTGGTAGAACTTGCCAAGCCGCTGGCTAAAACCCAATACGGCCAATACCTGCAACGTCTTTTAAGAAGTAAAAAGTGAGTAGTGAGGGGTGAGTAGTAAGCCCATGGCTATCATCACTCGACTCCCACAATTCACCACTCACTATTCACCATTGACGGTTTAGCCATGCACTACGAAAAACTCGCCATACCAGATGTCGTTCTTCTTACCCCTAACGTTTTCGGCGATGAACGGGGTTTCTTTATGGAAACCTTTCGCCAAAATGAATTTGAAGCCCACTGCGGCAACTATCAGTTTGTGCAAGATAACCATAGCCAATCGGCTCAGGGCATTTTGCGCGGCTTGCATTACCAGTTGCATCAACCCCAGGGAAAACTCGTGCGGGTCACTCGTGGTGAAGTGTTCGATGTGGCCGTCGATATGCGCAAAAGCTCGCCCACATTCGGCCAATGGGTAGGTGCTATGCTCAGCGAAGAGAACAAGCAAATGCTGTGGGTACCACCGGGGTTTGCTCATGGTTTTTACGTGACAAGTGAAAAAGCAGAATTCCAGTATAAGTGTACGGACTACTACGCCCCAGGGGATGAAGTATCGCTACGCTGGGATGACCCCGCCATAGGGATTAAATGGCCGCTGGCAAATAGTCGGCTGCCTGCGTTGTCATCCAAAGATCAGCATGGCGTAAATTTTTCAGACGCCCCACGTTTTGATTAAAATTAATGACCATAGAAGTAAATGGAGTTACCCATATCATGTCTTTAGCCGTGTACGTAGGAATAAACAAATTTAAGGCGGAATCAAATGCCGACGTGCGCGAACAAAGCGCGATAGAAATAACGTTAAGTGATATCGCGAAAGGGCAGCCTCATACTGACAAAACCAGTAACGCTGAAAACCAATTTCTAGTGATTGATACACTTAATGAAGAAGCGCTAGCGTCACTTAAAAATTGGCTGAAAAAAGATACGAAGAATGAGTGCGTTATCGCTTGGCCGCAGCCTGATGCCTGGCTGGCAGCTAGCTTGGCAAATGGGGTGGCAGGTGAAGAAGCGCTAAATGATTGGTTGGCACAAGCCAAGCGTTTGCTGGCACTTTTTCGCACAGCCCGCCGCCAAGTAACGTTGGTTGGCTACCTGCCTGGCTGTGAATTAAAGGCCGTTAAAGCCCCCCTATTAGGCCGCTGTGATAACGCGATTTATCAGCTAGCAGCAGCCTATATGAGCAGTCAATCTCAATCCTTAAGAGATACCCTCGCTTATCTGGTAGCCAGCAGCCAAGAGTGTCCGGTTGAGGAAAACGGTGAGACGGAAGTAACTCAAGCGGCACTGGGTGAGTATCATGCGCGGCAAGCAGAAAGTGAGCAAGGACGACGCACTGGGCGTGCGCTACAAGAGGCAGACGCCTCCCAAGAGCGTCAACAACAGCATATTGCCCGACTGAAAGGTGAACTTAGCAGGGCTCGGGATGAGCACACTCTGTTGCTACAACAGCTTCAAAACATTCAGCAGGTTGTGGCTGAACGAACCAATGAGCTTCAAGTTCAGCGCGAAATAGCCAAGCAGGATGAGGAACGCTTGCAAGAGCGGGAGCAGCAGCTTCAGGTGCTGAAGCAAGAAAATGAAGCTCTCGAGCAGGCTCGGGATGCTCAGCGTGAAAAGCAAGACGTTGCTCAGCAAAATGCCCAATCTCTGAAGCAAGAGAACAAAGCTCTCAAGCAGGCTTTCGATTCTCAACAGAAAGAAAAGCAGGATGAGCACACTCTGTTGCTACAACAGCTTCAAAACGCTCAGCAGGTTGTAACTGAACGAACCAATGAGCTTCAAGTTCAGGGCGAAATAGCCAAGCAGGACGAGGAACGCTTGCAAGAGCGGGAGCAGCAGCTTCAGGTGCTGAAACAAGAACACGAAGCGCTCAAACAGGCTTTTGATTCCCAGCAGAAAGAAAAGCAGGATGAGCACGCTCTGTTGCTACAACAGCTTCAAAACACTCAGCAGGTTGTAGCTGAACGAACCAATGAGCTTCAAGTTCAGCGCGAAATAGCCAAGCAGGGTGAGGAACGCTTGCAAGAGCGGGAGCAGCAGCTTCAGGTGCTGAAGCAAGAAAATGAAGCGCTCAACCAGGCTTTCGATTCCCAGCAGAAAGAAAAGCAGGATGAGGAACGCTTGCAAGAGCGGGAGCAGCAGCTTCAGGTGCTGAAACAAGAAAACGAAGCGCTCAACCAGGCTTTCGATTCTCAGCAGAAAGAAAAAGAGGCCAGCCAGCAAGCGCTGAATACAGTTCAGAATGAAAGTGCGCAACTGCTGAGTACCCTGCAGCAGACTCAGCAGGCATACGAATCACTGTATATAGAACAGCAAACACTGCCTGAACAGCTATCCACGAACCAACAAGAGCTGGTGAAAAGCGCTTCAGATCAAGCATATCTCCGTCAGCAGCTGGAAAAGCACCAATCAGAGCTTAATACATTGCGCACGGAAAGTGAGCAGCGTATACATCGGCTGGAACGCTTGGTGCAGTGGTTACGAGTCCATGCACAGCGCCATGCTATAGCGGCATATCGCTCAAGCCGCGGCTACAAGAAGGCACTACCTAAACAGATAGCTGCGCTAGAAGCCAGTTCACTGTTCGATGCTGACTGGTACTGCGCACAATACCCCGATGTGGCTCAGGCCAATATCCAGCCTGCCGAGCATTTCATCAAGTTTGGCGCCATTGATGGACGCCACCCAGGGCCACTGTTTAGTACGGAGTTTTATCTTACCCATTATGAAGACGTTGCTGCCTCTGGTCAGCATCCACTACTGCATTACCTTCACTATGGGAAAGAGGAAAATCGCGAGATACATCCACCTCACTACCAATTGTCAGCACTTCAAACAATAGCGAAGGGGGCTAATGCATGAGCCAGAATGTTGACTTGCTAGTACATATTGGTCCGCTCCGTGAAGAGAGCGAAACGCTGCTAAAGCATGTGAACCTCGTCACACTATTGGCCCCTCTTTCCCCAATGCCAGAGCGGCAGCAGGCGTTAGCGCAAACCCTGTCTACGCTGCACGTTGCGGAACAACCCGTGACTCCCCCTGGTGGAGAGGCTGTTTGCTATGTCTATACGCTGAAAGACTTCAACAGCTTGGCCCCTGTTAGTGAGTTAACTAGCCTATATCCAGGGCTGGGCAAGGCTCGCCACCAATCAGTAGACACCCAAACGTTGCCGCAGGCGTTAAAGCAGGCTGGCTTGAGCCAGGCAACGCTCACACATTTGATTATTGAGCAGCCGGAAATTGCCCTAAGCTTGCTCCAAGCGTTTGAGCATTCAGGTTTACTGGGCCAATTAACCCAACTGTGGGTACGCACTAGCCCACTGCGCCTGTACGAAGGGATGGCAACTAGCGTTGAACTAACCCAATGGTGCGAACAGCAAGGGTTTGAAGTGGTTGCTCAAGATGCTGAAGAGGACCCGGATTTTTTCCTTCTTGGGTTTGCACGCAACCCGCTTCATCACAAGCTAAAAGACACCCTTGTGAGGTTGGCCGAACGTGAAGCCCAGCTTAGCCAGCTAAGTGCAGAACGAGACACCCTGCAAAATGTGCTTGATGAAACTGAGCAAAACAGCAAGCAAAACGCACAGCAAACCCAGCAACAGCTGGAAGAAAAAGCGGCCCAACTGAAAGAAAAAGATACTCAGTTGCTAGAGCGCGCTAGTCAGCTTGAACAGCTGACTCAAGAGTGCGACACACTAAAGGAAACACTCGAAGAAACAGAACAGCACAGTAAGCAGCGTGACCAACAAGCTCAGCAGCAGCTGGAAGAAAAAGACGCCCAATTGGCCGAGCGCGATATTCAGCTAAGCCAACTTACTGAAGAGCGCGACGCACTGAAGAAACAGCTAAGTCAAGCGGCCAAGGCGAGCCAGCAGCATCAAAAAGAGCACCAGGAAAGTGAGCAAAGACTTAAAGATGTAACACAGAGCTATGAAGATGTAGAACAGCAGTTACAAAGTGCCGAGCAAGCCGGGCAGCAAGCACAGAAAAAGCTGGAAGAAACTCACGCGTGGTTTATGGCCCGCAAGCAGCAAGCAGAAGAGGGCGCCGAGCAAATTAAGACACTGCAAGCGCAGCTAACAACGCAGCAGGCTCAAATGGAAAGCCTTCAAGAAAAATTAACGCTTAGTGAAGAAGAGAGCGAGAATTACCAGCGCTACTTTGCCAATCGCAAAAAGCAGCATGAAGAAGCTGAAGATAAGCTAGCGGATACCCAACAGCAGCTAGCTGAAAAAGACACCATCATCAGCCAGCTCAACGAACAGCTAGCGACGTTAAAGCAAAGTAACGAACGGTTTGGACAGTTAGAAAGTAAGTTGGAATCACTGTTTGGCGAGCAGCGCAGCTACATTCAACAAACGACCAGCGCGCTTGGCCAGCATGTTACCCGAAGCGCACGCCAGCAGCGTGATGAACAAGCGCTGACCCACTATCTGCAATATGGGCAGCGCCCTGTGAGTACCCCGCTTGCGCCCGGTTACGCGATGGCGCTGCTAGAATACTATGATACCCAGCATCATGATGTGGTGGTGATCTTCGGTGGTACGCACACGACAGAGTTACTTGCCCAGAGCATTATCAATGCTCGGGCAGAGCAACCACGGCTAATGGGGCAAAACGGCCAGCCGCAAGAGGCGCATAATGAGGTGACACTTTCTCATGATGACTTACCGCAAACCATCGTGAGCATTCATCACCAGAAAACGGTCAGTAATGAGTTGAAAGCGAGCCTAAACAACAAGCGCCTTAGTCACGCGGTGAATGTGGTTTACGCCCCGTGGGGGGAGTGCCAAGCCAATGACCAAACAGCACTGTTTTACGCAGCAGACAGCACGTTACAGCGCCTTAATCAATGGTTGCCAGAAGATGCCCGCGTATTGGTCATTGTAGGAGAAACGCTACCTGAAGCAGGTCACAGTCGAGAAGTGGCCTTGCCGCTACTACTGAAGCAGCTACCCACGCAGCGACTGGATGTCGTCTTGGAAGGCAGTGACTACCCGCAGGAAAGCGAGCTAACCACCCGCTGGGGTGCGCTGCTAGAAACCCGCCAACGCCCAGCTCAATGGCTAACACTACCCGATACTCACAGCCTCAGAGTGGAAGGTTAGACATAGAAGAGCGTACAAGTGAGAGGCCAAGTCTCAAGATTAGCGTTAACGGCGATAAAAGAGACAAAGCGAAGGGACTCCAAGCAGTAGTCTCACTACTCACTATTCACCACTCACTATTCACCACTCACTATTCACCACTCACTATTCACTACTCACGAGCCAATTTTATGGAAAAAGACCTCGTTAAACGCGCACATAATGCCTTCAACCAAGGCGATTACCAAAACGCGATAAGCTTGTATCAACAGGCGGCCTACCACTATGGCCAACAACTATTTGATATTAATATTCAAATTTGTGAACAACGGTTACAGCAACCGAATCAAGTGTTCAAAAGTGCACCCAAAAGCGCCGACGCAATGCCTGTTGCTCAGCAACTAGCAGAAACTCAGGAACTATTGGAGCACTACTATCGGCGTTGCCAGGAATTGGAATACCGCCTGCAAGATGCTGGTTAAGGTGAAAAGTAGGATAATTGGCGAGAAAACACGCTATAAGGCTATCAAGGCACTAGACCCAGATTGCACATTGGATCGATAATTGAATGGAAGGCAAGGAATGAAAGTACTCACTGTATTCGGTACACGCCCAGAAGCCATTAAAATGGCGCCGCTTGCATTGCAGCTAATCATGGATGAGCGTTTTGAAGCCCGTGTATGTGTGACTGCCCAGCATCGTGAAATGCTGGATCAGGTGCTCGCGTTATTCGAACTTACCCCAGACTATGACCTGGATATTATGAAGCCAGGGCAGGATCTCAACGACGTTACCTGCGGTATTCTCCAAGGGCTTAAAGCGGTCCTGGAAGACTTTAAACCCGATATCGTGCTTGTGCATGGCGACACCGCGACGACGTTTGCCACCACCCTAGCGTGTTACTACCAGCAGATCCCCGTCGGACATGTTGAAGCAGGCCTACGTACCGGCAACCTGTACTCCCCTTGGCCGGAAGAAGGTAACCGCAAGCTTACTGGTGCGCTGGCGGCAGTTCATTTTGCTCCTACGGCTACCTCGCAGCAAAACTTACTGAATGAAGGCATTGACCCCGCCACCATTCACGTAACCGGCAATACCGTGATTGATGCGCTGCTAGAAGTGGCTCATAAGCTTGACACACACCAGGCGCTAGCCGCTGAACAGGCCAAGCGATTCCCAATGCTGGATGAAAGCAAGCGCCTGATTCTAGTGACTGGCCACCGCCGTGAAAGCTTTGGCGGTGGGTTTGAACGCATCTGCCAAGCCCTGGCGGATACCGCCGAGCGCCATCCGGATACCCAGATCCTCTACCCAGTACACCTCAACCCTAACGTCCGGGAGCCGGTTAATCGCCTGTTAGCCAAGGTAGATAACGTTCACCTGATTGAGCCGCAGGACTATCTGCCGTTTGTTTACCTGATGAATCGCGCTCACATTATCCTCACAGATTCTGGCGGCATTCAGGAAGAAGCGCCCTCGTTAGGCAAGCCTGTGTTGGTTATGCGTGATACTACCGAGCGCCCCGAAGCCGTTGAAGCAGGCACTGTTAAACTGGTGGGCACCGATGTGGCGACTATTACCAGCGAGCTAACCCGGCTGTTAACCGATAACGACGCCTACACCGCTATGAGTTATGCCCACAACCCCTACGGTGACGGCAAAGCCTGCGAACGCATCCGCGACGCCCTCGCGGCGCGATAAGCGGTAAAAGAAAAGAGTGAGGGGAAACCCCATATCAGCGCCAAGTGCGCTTACCCCTCACAGCGAAGCGCTCACTATTTACTATTCACGGATCAATTTATGAAATTCGACACTATCTCCATGATTGGCCTGGGCTACATTGGCTTACCTACTGCTGCTGTTTTTGCTTCCCGCAAGCAGAACGTTATCGGTGTTGATGTAAATCAACATGCCGTTGACACCATCAACAATGGCGAAATCCACATTGTTGAACCAGAACTGGACATGATTGTTCACGCAGCAGTAAAAGAAGGTTACCTGCGCGCGACCACCGCGCCAGAACCTGCCGATGCCTTTCTGGTTGCCGTGCCCACGCCGTTTCATACCGATGAAAATGGCCAAAACCACAAGGCAGATTTAAGCTATATTGAAGCCGCCAGCAAAGCCGTGGCTAAGGTGCTTAAGCCCGGTAACCTGGTGGTATTGGAATCTACCAGCCCGGTAGGCGCTACTGAACAGATGGCCGCCTGGTTAGCGGAAGCTCGCCCAGACCTGACGTTCCCCCAAACTCATGGCGAAGCTTCCGATATTCGCATTGCCCACTGCCCCGAGCGCGTGCTACCTGGCCATGTCATTCGTGAGTTAGTCGAAAACGACCGCGTGATTGGCGGTATGACACCCAAGTGTGCGGAAGTCGCCTGCTCGCTTTACAAAATTGTAGTAGAAGGCGAGTGCGTTGCAACGACCGCACGCACCGCTGAAATGGCCAAGCTCACTGAAAACAGCTTCCGCGATGTAAATATTGCCTTTGCCAATGAGCTTTCCACCATCTGCCATGAGCTAGATATTAATGTGTGGGAACTGATTACCCTGGCCAACCGCCATCCGCGTGTCAATATTTTGACCCCAGGCGCTGGCGTAGGTGGTCACTGCATTGCCGTAGACCCCTGGTTTATTGTAGATGCCTGCCCAGAGCAAGCCAAGATTGTGCGTGCCGCCCGTGAAGTTAACGACGCCAAGCCCCAATGGGTATTAGGCCGGGTGAAAGAGGCGTTAGAGGCTTACCACCAGCAAAACCCCAAAGCACGTCGTAGCGACCTAACCGTAGCCTGCCTGGGTGTGGCGTTTAAACCGGATATCGACGACCTGCGCGAAAGCCCCGCCCTAGGCATTGCAGAGCAAGTTGCCGCCCTTGGCTGCCGTTTACAAGTGGTAGAACCCAATATCACTAAACTGCCGGAAAAGCTACAGGGTGAAAACACTACCCTAGCCACTTTGGAAGAAGCGCTCACCCAGGCAGATGTGATGTGTGTGCTGGTAAAACACAAAGGCTTTATTCAGAACGTAGAAAAGGTGCGTGCTAAAGAAAGTGTGATCGACGCAGTAGGGCTTTTAGGGTAAACGTCCTCACACGTCACTCAGTCATTCTCCATTTACCACGCACCGGAACATTATGGACGATCTGCTCAACCACGCTCAACGCTTAGCCAGTCAAACATCAACGCCCATTGCTCAACCTATTGAAGGGCGTATTGCCTATGTGGTGAGCCATGGCCAAAGTTATGCCAGTAATGGTTATGCCATTCGCACGCAGGGTATTGCCAAAGCGCTGAATGATCACGGCTTGGAAGCCTTGTGTTTTGTACGCCCAGGCCGCCCATGGGAACTTCAACAAGCACCCATGCAAATTGAACCAGAAACAACGCTTGAAGGCGTACGCTATATTCATACCCGCTGGCTAAAGGGCGAAGTACCACAGGGGGACGCCGCTCACATGGCTGCCAGCGTAAAGCGCTTGGTTACCCTGTTCCGTATTTACCGCCCCAGCGCGGTACTGGCAGCGTCTAACTGGATAAGTGGTTTACCGGCCTGGGTAGCAGCCAAACAGCTTGGCCTGCCGTTTTACAGTGAAGTGCGTGGCTTCTGGGAGCTCTCCCGCGAAGGCCGCGAGCCGGGCTACGCCAATACCCCGGAGTTCAAGGCCGAGGCCGAGCGTGACGCCTTCGTCGCCCGTCAGGCCGAGCGAGTCTTCACCCTGGGCCAGCCCATGCAGACGGAGCTGGCCAGGCGCGATGTGGATCCGGCACGCATTGCGCTGGTGCCCAACGCAGTAAGCGAGCTGCCGGAGCGCAAGCCGGCCGACCCAGCCCTTAAGCAGAAGCTGGGCATCGCCGAAGGCGAGCGAGTGATTGGCTATGTGGGCAGCTTCAGCCCCTATGAAGGTCTGGATGTGCTGCTCGACGCCTGCACCGAACTGGTGCAAAACGGCGAAAAGCTCAAGCTGCTGCTGGTGGGTGATAGCCAGCCCGTCACCCAGGCAAGCCAGCGCCTGGCGAACCTGGCCGATGCGCCCTGGCTGATTCAGGTCGGGCGCGTGCCCCATGAGCAGGTCGCCGACTACTACGCGCTGCTGGATGCCGTGGTGATCCCCCGCAAGCCCCTGGCGGTATGCCAACTCGTGCCGCCGATGAAGGCCGCCGAGGCCCTGGCCTACGGTAAGCGCTTGGTGGTTTCTGACGTGGCGCCCCTGGCCGAATACGCCGACCATTTTGACGGCGTGGTGAGCTTCGAGGCCGGCAGTGCCAAAAGCCTGGCCACAGCCCTTCAGAGGTCACTGAAGCTGCCGGCGCCCAAGCCGAGTACCGAGCTTCTGTTCTCCGCCCATACCGAGCCGATGGTCAAGGCGCTGAAGGGGGAAGAGGAACAAAAGGGCGGAGAGAGTGAGCCCGTTGCCCTGCCAGTTACCGAGCCCGTTACCATCGGGCCGCTGCTCAAGCTGGCACAGCAGATGGCCAATCAAGAGAAGGCACCGGTTGATTCTATTGAAGGACGCGTGGCCTATGTGGTCAGCCATGGGGTCAGCTATGCCAGCAATGGCTATGCGATACGTACCCAAGGCATTGCGCAGGCACTTAACCACCATGGCCTCGAAACACTATGCTTCGTGCGGCCGGGACGCCCCTGGGACCTAGGCGTAGCGCAGGGTGAAGTAGCCTCTGAAGTAGAAGTCGATGGGGTACGCTATCTCCATAGCGCCTGGGCCAAAGGAGAAAAGCCTCAGAGCGAGCGTGAACGCATCATTGCCATGGCAGAGCGGTTTACAGAGCTTTTCTGTGATCACCGCCCCCAGGTGGTGTTGGCTGCTTCCAACCATGAAGTGGCTCTACCGGCGCTGATTGCAGCTCGCCGGCTTGGGCTGCCCTTCCATTATGAAGTACGAGGTTTTTGGGAAATCTCGCGGATCTCACGCGACCCGTCCTGGCACGATACGCCCGACTTCATGCGCCACCACGACCATGAAAACTGGGTGTGCAATCACGCAGACAGGCTCTATACCCTGAACCGTTTCATGCGCGAAGAGCTGGTTAAACGCGGCGTGGCAGGGCAGCGGATTACGCTGGTGCCCAACAGCGTAGCCGAATTGCCATCACCACAGCCGTCAGTGAACCAAACACTGAAAGCGTCGCTGGGGATTGCTGACGATGCTTTCGTGGTGGGCTATATCGGGGCCTTGACCGAGTACGAAGGGCTCGAGTTGATACTGGAGGCGCTGGCCAAGCCTCAGTGCAAATTCGTCCATGCGCTGATAGTCGGCGGCTATAGTCCTGTCAGCCGCCCCGAGCAGGGCAAGAGTGAACCTATTGCTGAGAAGCTGGCTCTCTACGCCAAGCAGCTAGGCGTGGCCGATCGTGTCACCTTTACCGGGCGTGTTCCCCATGAAGTGCTGGGCGACTACTTCGGTCTGATCGATGCCACAGTGATTCCGCGCAAGCCATTACCGGTATGCGAACTGGTCAGCGCTATCAAGCCGCTGGAATACCTGGCCTGGGGCAAGCCGGTCATCGCCTCCGATGTAGCGCCGCAGGCGGAGCTGCTTGAGCATGGAGAACTGGGCTGGCTGTTTGCCAAGGGGAGTGCTGACGCCCTGGCCGACACCATTCAGGCGGTTCGCAATACCGCCCCCGAGGCGCGTCAGGCAAAGGTGGACAAGGGGCGCGAGGCCATCAAGCGTCACTACCTGTGGAACCAGGCGGTCCAGCCGATGGTGAAGGGGCTGAAGGGCGAGCCTCTAGCAACCAAGGGCCCCAGAGTGGCCTGCATCATGGATAACTTCACTTACAGCTCCTACAGCCCGGAAGCCAACTTCTTCCAGCTGACGCCGGAGCACTGGCAGCAGGAGCTGGAGGAGTTCAAGCCGGAGCTGCTGTTTATCGAGTCCGCATGGCGCGGCAAGGATGAGCTGTGGGGCAGCAAGGTAGGCCACAAAAGCCAGGAAGTGCAGGGTATCGTGAGCTGGTGCAACCAGCACGGTATTCCCACGGTGTTCTGGAACAAGGAAGATCCGATCCACTTCGAGACCTTCCTGAACACGGCCAAGCTGTTTGACTTTGTGTTCACTACCGACCTTGACTGCATCCACCGCTACAAGGCGGCGCTGGGCCACGACAACGTTTACTTCCTGCCCTTCGCCTGCCAGCCGGCCCTGACCAACCCGGTGGAAACCTACCAGCGCAAGGACGCCTTTTGTTTTGCCGGCGCCTACTACGTGCGCTACCCCGACCGCACCCGGGATCTCGAAACCTTCGTCGAAGAATTTCCCAAGTTCAAGCCGCTGGAGATCTACGACCGCAACTACGGCAAGGACGACCCCAACTACCAGTTCCCGGAGAACTACCAGCCCTACATCGTGGGTACCTTGCCGTTCAGCGAGATCGACAAGGCCTACAAAGGTTACCGCTATGCGATCAACCTGAACTCCATCAAGCAGTCGCAGACCATGTTTGCGCGCCGGGTGTACGAGCTGTTGGGCTGCAATACCATCACCGTCAGTAACTTCTCGCGAGGCGTTCGCCTGTTGTTCGGTGAGCTGGTGCTGACCTCGGACAGTGGCGGCGAGATCGTACGCCGCCTGCAGGAGCTGGAAAGCAGTACCGAGCATGCCGATAAGTTCCGCCTCGCCGGGCTGCGCAAGATCCTCAGCGAGCACACCTACCAGGCGCGTTTTGACTACATCCTCAGCAAGGTGACCGGCAAGCGCCATGAGCACCCGTTACCTGACTATACCGTGGTCAGCCTGGTCAATAGCGTTCAGGAGCTGAGCACCACCCTGAACAATGTGGCGAGACAGCACCATCTGCCGACCAGGCTGGTAGTGATCACGGGGGCAGGCATCACGACCGCCGACGCCGAGGCAACGCTTGGCCAGCTGCCAGAGGGCATCGACACGGAATGCCTGAGCCTGGAAAGCCTGGGGGGTAGGGCACTGAAACGCCTCGCCAAGTCGGGTAGCTGGTTGGCGGCATTCAGCCCCAAAGATTACTACGGCCCCAACTATCTGCAGGATATGGCCCTGGCGACGCGTTTCACCGAGGCGCCGGTAATCGGCAAGGGTGCCTACTACCAGGCCGGTTCTGAAGGCATTCAGCAACAGAATGCGGACCAGGCCTACCGAGCCGATGCGGAACTTCCGCTACGGGCTGCAGCGCTGGCACCCGGCATGCAGCTTGGTCAGGCGAGTGTTTGGGTCAAGGGAATCGAGTCAGCGACCTATACGGCAGCCAACCAGCAGGCGATCGATGCCTTCAACTACTGCCGTGATGGCCTGAGCGGTGCATCTGCCATGGGGAGTGACGCCTTGGATGCGTTGCAGGCCAAGGTAGACGATGCCGAATTTGACACCGGTATACCCCTTGCAGAGCTAGAGAAACTGGCAGAAACGACGGCTCCGGCCACCAACAGCGCCGAGCAAATCCCAAGCTTCTCGCCCAGGGAGCTCAACGAGATTTTCTCCAACCCCGGCACGGCCAGTAGCCAGATGGCGCTGACCGAAGAGGGGTTGGAAGTAACCTCAACGCTAGGGGATGGTAAGCATGAATACATCTATATTCGCGATGGTAACAATCTGGCATTGGATGAGATAGGGAAAGGAAAAATTGAAGAGGGAAAGTTGCCGCTTCATCTTGAGATGACACCCGGTCTCAATCTGACGTTTGTAATCATTTTCTTCGATAAAGATGGAAGCAGGCTTCATCACTACATCGTTCCGCCCAACAAGAACCACCTGTTGGAGATACCGGAAGGCGCTGACAATGTGAGGTTGGGCTTCCGAATTTATCAAGGTGGTGAGTCAGTTGTGAAGCGGCTGTTGATAGGGTCTAAGGACCTTTCGCCTCCCAATGTCATGGGTCGAAACGATGTGCTCATACTAACCAATAATTACCCAAGTTATGGCGATCTCTACAAGAATGGCTTTGTGCATAGTCGTGTGAAGGCCTATCGAGAGTATGGAACGGATGTCGATATATTCAGGTTCAAGAAGGATCAGCCGCTAAGCTGGCATGAGTTTCAGGATGTGGATGTGATAACTGGATCACAAAATGCACTGGAAAACATGCTGGCATCGGGGCGGTATCGCCATGTTCTGGTTCATTTTCTTGATCCGGATATGTGGGCTGTCCTTGAAAATTTTATCGACAACATCAAGGTGACGGTCTGGGTCCACGGTGCAGAAATTCATCCATGGTATCGTCGTAAGTATAATATCCAGACACAGGCGCAGGAGGATGCTGCTAAAGAAGCCAGTGAGAAGCGCATGGCCTTCTGGCGGGGTATCCTCAAGCCGATGCATCCGAATTTGAAATTGATATTTGTGTCTCGCTATTTTGCCGGCGAAGTCATGGAAGACTTGGGCTTCTATCTTCCCAAGGACCAGTACCAGGTCATACACAACCCGATCAATACTGAACTTTTCAATTACATAGAAAAGCCGGCGGAGCAACGAAAAAAGATTCTTTCCATACGTCCATTCGCTTCTAGGCAGTATGCCAATGACCTGACAGTAGCTGCGATCGTTGAGCTCAGCAAGAAGCCCTACTTTAATGAGCTAGAGTTTCGGATCATTGGTGATGGGCCTCTCTTTGAAGAAACGGTTGAACCCATAAAAGACTTCCCTAATGTGATTCTTGAAAAGAGGTTTGTTGCGCAGCCCGAGATTGCGCAGTTGCATAAAGAGTATGGTATCTTTCTATGTCCGACTCGCTGGGATAGTCAAGGCGTGTCAAGAGACGAAGCGATGGCATCTGGGCTTGCCGTAGTGACTAATAATACTGCTGCAATTCCAGAGTTTACTGATAGCACTTCCGCTGTCATAGCGAAACCTGAAGATTATGTTGATGTTGCTAATAAAGTGGCGTCGGTTTTAGAGAGTGCATCTTTGTTCAGAGCTATTTCTTCATCAGCTTCTAAAAGGGTTAGAAGCTGTTTGTGTATTGATCAGTTAACTCCTAAAGAGATTTCTTTGTTCAGTAAATTATAAATATGGGTTGGGTCATGTGAGTCTAAATATAGTGCTATCCTGACACGAAGTTTAGTTATTCAAAACCTTTTGTTTCTTGTTATAGGAAGTCTATGAAAGCTAGTGAAATTAACGAAAATAGAGATGCGTTTTATAATAAAGTGAAAGAGCTGGTGCGAAGTGAAGGAGTGGCTCAAAGCATCCATTTCATAGAGGGGTATCGGGGGAAGATAAACCCACGGGTGTTTCTTCAGTCAGGAATTATGGCATATAGGTTTTCCGATGTAGGTAGTGAGGAAGAGCTAAAGTTTGCAGAAAGTGTTGCTTGTGATAATCCTGGAGATATCTACATAAAATTAATTTTAGCGAACACCTTGTTTTCAATGGGTGGAGTTGAAAGAGCTAAAAACTTGTTGTTAAGCCACTGTGAAGAATATGAAATAAAAAGCTTTAAAAGCAGAGTGGTTTCTACTTTGCTGAATATGGGGTTTTATCATGATGCCCACAGAGTTTTTGAGGGGCTTGGTATTATTGCCGACAATAAAGAGCACAAAATTCTTGAGAGTCGAATCAAAAAGTCTTTATCTTCTGGTTATTTTGATCATGGTTCAAGTCTAGGTGTTTTATACATAAGCCTGGATCGTGATGTTAGAAAACAAAAAGTAATAACCGGGGTGTATGATAATGTTGGATTGTCGCCTGTTCGCTTGCCGGCTGTTCTCGGGAGCTCTTTGCCAAGAGTTGTGAGAGGGCGGGTTGACCCTATGGGAATGTTTGATGACGCGCTAGGCTCTCTAGGGTGTGCATTAAGTCATGTGCGAGCGTGGGAGTCTGCGGTAAGTAATGATTTTACGCTCATAACTGAAGATGATGGTCTTCCATTTTATGACTTTTCTGACGACATTTATTATTATCTTTCAAATAATCAAGAATTAGATGTTCTTTTTGTTAATGAAAGAATGTCTAGTGTTCGAGATGATGCCTTTGGTCTTGGTGTTGAGGGTTTGATGCCCGTTAGCAAAAGGCTGAAAAATTTACCAGATACTCAAAAAGGATGGGGTGGAGATGGATATGTCCTATCCAGAAAAGGTGCAGAGAGGCTTTTAGAAGCATTTGAAAAAGATAATATTTGCGGGCATATAGATGGACATTTAGGTTCTTATGGGGTGTGCAACAATATCGACCCGGAGAGTAGAGCTCAAAAAACAGCAAAAATTTTCCGGAGACGTTTTTTATCAGGACTTGTCTTGGATGCTAGAGCCTTAAATTTCCCAATGATTCATCAAATGAATTTTGGTTTTTCCTCAAGAGATTCATATTGATTTCTTAATTTTAATTGATCGCGGCGGTAAATTATGGACCTTTTTTGGTGGCAGTCTAATGATGGTATGTATAATCTAGGCGATGAAATCACACGCCCTATTTTTGAGGAGTTGTTTGATTGTCACGTTAGCAGATCTAGCTATCCTGCTGCTGATGTTATTAGTACAGGAAGTATATTGGGATGGGCGTTTGAACGAGATGATTTGAAGGCGCGAAAAAAGAAAATGGTGGTGATGGGGTCAGGGTTTATGCACCCGTGGGTACCTGTTGAGAAAAGAGAGTGGCTAGACATTAAGTTAGTGAGAGGATATTTAACAAAAAACCTTCTGTCTAGGGTTTTCCCTGATGATATTTTGGTAGGGGATCCAGGGTTGCTAGTTTCCTACCTGGATGTAGGTGATGTTGAAAAAAAATATAAATACGGGGTTATTCCTCATATAAGTAGCTTTGATAAAATTGTAAGTGGGGATGAATTTTCTTTTCTTGGTGATGTTTTGTATATTGATTTTAGAACAGACGATTACAGATCAGTCTTGAGAAAGATGAAGCAATGTGAGTTTATTATAAGTCAAGGGCTGCACGGCCTTATTTTTTCTGACTCTATGGGTATTCCGAATGTATGGTTGGATCAAGGGCGCCTTCATAGTGGTGGAGAATTTAAATTCTTTGACTATTTTTCTTCAATAAATAGGTCTTTTGATAAAAAAGTCGGGAGGTATTTAAGCAGGCAGGGGGTTGATAATAATTTGTTCTGTGCTGATAGAGAGGCTGTTGGGGTGTGTAAAGAAAATATATATGTAGCTATGAAAGATTATTTTAAAAGTTGCGAGGGTTGAAGATGAATCTTTACGAAGACCAATTTTTGAATAGCCATGATTTCCCTGTTTTTCGAGGTGAAAGAAAAAACCTAATATTAGCTACCACTCCCCGATGTGGAAGTCACATGCTCGGTCATGCATTATATGAGACTGGCGCTTTTGGTTTTCCATTGGAGTACATTAACAATGCAAATGTTAAGAGGTGGAAAGAGCGCCTAGGGGTTAGTGATTTAGATGAAGTTATTGAAGAGATAAAGAATAGAAGAACCTCCCCTAACGGAGTATTTAGCGTTAAGGCTCATTTTAGTCAAATGAAAAATATTGGGGGGATGGCAAGATTTGACAATCTTTTTAGTGATGGGAAGTACTTGCATATTAAAAGGAAGGATGTGCTCTCTCAGGCCGTATCATTTTATATCGCAAAAAAAACAGGGAAGTGGATATCTGCGCAGGCCTCAGTTGTTGAGGCTGAAGATGTCGAATATGACTTTCAGTCAATAGATTCCTGCTTAAAGTCGATACTGAATCACAATGCTTGGTGGGAGTATTCTATTGTGCGGATGGGGCTAGACTATTGCTTTGTTTATTATGAGGATGTGTTAGAAAATCCGAGTTCTACATTAGAGAGAATATCGCGCTTCATTGGTATTGATATGCCTGATAAAATTTCACTTGACTCATATACTTCTAAGCAGTCAGGGTCAATAAGTGAGATCTTCAAGGATAATTTTTTGAAAGACTGTAGAGCTAGGTGAAATGGTGCGGTAATAAACTTTTAGGTTTAGGGCCCCGGATGGTAAAAGTCAAATGAGCTATAGGGGTTGTCCTCTACTGGCGGCCAGAGAGTTTCTATAGAAATTTATTCGGGAGCAGGTTTATTGATCCTGTGTGCCAACCTGAGTTTATATACCGGCTCAGTGAATTAAGCTCAATATCAGAACCCGGGGCTCAGGTGACTTTAGGTGCATTTATTCCAAATAATGGTCGTCAATAATCCCGATGCAGCTATTCAGGGATTGTCATCAGCGGGCTTTGTCGCTTTGGGCCGAAAGGATCTTCCCCATTACCCCTTTTCACTGCCTTTCGATTGGGCGGCTAACCCGTTCTCCGACCGAAACTGGATGTTTCAGCTACATGGTTGGCGAATGCTGGATGCCTTCTTCAATCGCATGGCTCCCGATGATGTCGCCTTTATCGGCGAGGTCATGAGCGATTGGTGGCGGTTCTATCAGGCGGACCCTGATGCAACGCCCTGGTACTGGTATGACATGTCCACCGGGCTGCGCGCTTCGAAGATCGCCTACCTGGTGCACTGGTGCGAAGAGAATGGAGAGGTTGTGCCGTTGGCTCCCGGTGTGCTTCAGTGCCTTGTAACGGAGCATGTATCTCATCTCACCAATCCTGAAGAACTCAATCACGGCAACCATGGATTGTCCCAGCTTCAGGGGCTAATGGGGTTGTTGGATGCATTGGCCAAAACCGGACGAACTTTGCCAAACCAGAGTGCAGCAACGGAATTTGCGGTTAGTAATATGCGGAGCATTTTACTGAGCCAGCTGGGAGAGCAAGGGGTCCACACCGAAGACGCGCCCGACTATCACTTCTTTGCCTTGTCCAAGATCCGGCAGATTCTGGATTCGCCCTGGTGGCAGCGTGATGATATGGCAGATATAAACGCCTTGTTCGATCGGGCGGAGGTTGCCAAAGAGTGGCTGGTAACGCCCTCGATGCATTGTCCGCCAGTCGGCGATTCTGCAGAAGCCGCCAAACTCAAACGTTACAGCCGGCTGGGTGAGTGGCCCCATCAGGTTCAGGGAGAGAGCATGGCCGCCTGGCTGGACGGCTATGGCGTAGTTCGCTCTTTGCCAGAGGTGGCGCTGGCGGACTCCCATTACCTGTTTTTTCAGGGCAGCTTCCACAGCAGTGGCCATAAGCATGCCGATTGCTTGTCGTTTGTATGGCAGGAAGGTAACCGCTATCGGCTTTGGGATTCCGGCAAGTATGGTTATCAGAAAGATGACATGCGCGCTTATTTTCAAAGTACCCGGGCGCATAACACCTTGGAGATTGATGGTAAGGATTTCAGCCGCTCGAAGGCGGATGGTTATGGAAGTGCTATTCAAGAGGTGGTTGCCTGTGCCGGCGGCTGGCTACTCTCTGGAAAGGTTTTCCATAAGCGATTGCAGGTTACTCATCAGCGCATTCTGTTTTACCGGCCGGGTATTGGCGTGGATGTGTTGGATAAAGTGGTTAACCACACGGAGGCCATGCGGCGGTATCAGTTGTGGTGGCATTTGGGTGAGGAAACGGAGGTCGCTGTTTCGGGCCAGTCTGCAAAGGTTTTGTTTCAAGGTGAGCCAGACCTGGTGTTTGCTACTGCGAGCAGTGTGGATTGTTCACCTGAACTGTCAGTATTCCGCGGAGAGGAAAAGCCGAGGCTATTAGGGTGGATTTCACGTGAGTACCTGAAATTCGAGCCTTCAACATGCATGTCTGTTAGCTGGGAATCTCGAGAGCCGGAACAGTTTTTTGCAACTTGTTGGCGATTGGCTTCCTGCCCCGATGTACCGCCGGCATTTGAGGTTAGTCCGGCGGGCGTTAAGGCGGATGATCCAGAGCTCTCGGCAAAGCTTACTGCCTTATTGGGCATATGAGCTATTCCCGGCGTATGCACCCCAGGGGGTCAAGTGGCCGATAACGTATTTGAGATTTCTGTAGATGACCATGCTTACCGCATGGTTCTGCCCCATTGGCAAACCGACTACATTCAGGGGTTGCTGGCCAATACACACGAACCTTATGAACTGGAAATGTTGCGGGCCATGGCTGGCTTGCTAAAACCCGGTGAGGTGGTTCTGGATGTTGGTGCCAATATTGGTAACCACAGCATGTATCTGGCGGTGGTTGCTGGCTGCAGGGTTTGGGCATTCGAGCCGAACCCGGAGCTTTGTAGCGCATTCCAGAAGAGTATCCGGTTGAACCGTTTGGGACGCCAGATCACCCACCACTGTAAAGCGATAGGGCAGGGCAAGGGCAAAGCCCGGTTTGTAGACTTGCTTCCTGAGAATATTGGTGCCCAAGCCCTGGAGTTGCTTGCCCCTGATGAAGAGGGTGACGATTCCTACGATGTGATCGCACTGGACACTTTCCGCTTTCGCAAACCGGTGCGGGCGATAAAGGCTGATGTTGAAGGCATGGAACTCGATGTTTTGGAAGGGGCGAGAAAGCTTATTTCCAAAGATAAGCCATTATTGTTCATTGAAGCCCAGGCAGAAGACGATTTTGAGGCGTTGCACACGATATTGGTGGAGTTAGGGTATGTGTACTGGGATACCTTCAACGCAACGCCCACCCATTGCTTTATTCACCGGGATGAATTGGGTGAAGATCAGATCATCGACCACTATTACAGCAAAGGAAAAGACAGCTATAAGCTGTTGCTTCAACTGCGACAGACGAAAGATCAGCTGAATTCCGCCAACCTCAAGTATCGGGATGCCATTGCGCGAATCGATACCTTGAAAGAGAAGTTGTCGGATGCGACCGCAGCCCGCCAAAAGACTGCTGAACAGTATTCATTGTTGAAGGAAAAACATGTTGCGGTTGTTGAGCGGCTGAAGGCTCAGATTGAGCGGTTGCGCTCTGGTGGTGACAAAAAATAATGGATATGTAAGCTGCTTAGGAATCGACAGTGTAGCATGATGATCAGGATTCTCACCCAACACGCCCAAACCCTGAATACAACCCCGCTCCGCAGGAAAACGACGCCGGAACACGGCAGTTGTTGCAGCGGGTTTTGGAGTGGCGGCAATAAGCCAGCAGCCCCACGCTCGATATGATGGCGGTTTATCCATTGGTCGGGCTTTATGTTATTGCTCTGGGCGGCATCTGGGCCAGCCGGTTGGGGCATTTGTCTCAAGGCGTGGGGCTTATGCTTGCGTATGTGTCACTGTTGGCAGCGGCTTTTCTGGTGGGTGAAATACTGCTCACTGTGTTCGAGCTTATGGGCGAAATTCATATTGGGCTTTGGGCAAACCTGCTGTTCGCCTCGGTGTTCGGGATGTGGGCATTGGTGCATGAAACATTCCTGAAGCCCAAAGGTCAGTGACGGCAAGCTCAGTGTCCGTGAGTGATGCGCCAATCACTGCACAAAACCAACTCCAGGGAAAGGAGCCACATGAAAAACATCATCATTTGTTCAGACGGAACCTGGCAATCTCCGGAATCCGATACCACTACCCACGTACTGCGCCTGGCGGAGGGTATTGCTCCGCAGGACAGCGCCGGCAACAAGCAGGTGGTGTTCTACGATTGGGGCGTAGGCTCGGAGGGCGATAAGTTCTCTGGCGGCATTACCGGCCAGGGGCTGGATAAGAACATTCAGGACTGCTACCGCTTTCTGGTGCACAACTACGAGCCGGGCGATGCCATTTACCTGTTCGGTTTCAGCCGCGGGGCCTATACCGTACGCTCGCTGGCGGGGCTGGTGCGCAATTGCGGCATTCTGCGGCGGGAACATGCGGAAAAGGTGGGCCACGCCTACGCCCTTTACCGCAACCGTGGCCCGGCCAGTGCGCCCGGGCGCGAGAAAGCTGGTGTCTTTCGCAAGAATTATGCGCTGGCGGATATCAGCCGCATTCACTTCATTGGTGTGTTCGACACCGTGGGTGCCCTGGGCATTCCGGCGCCGTTTCTGGGTACTTTGGGTTCCGACAAGTACCTGTTCCACGACACCGAGCCCAGCAGCATCATCAACCACGCCCGCCACGCGGTGGCCATTGATGAAAACCGGCTGGATTTCGAGCCTACCCTGTGGTCTGCAAAAGCCGGCATCGATCTGAAGCAGGTGTGGTTTGCCGGCGTGCACACCGACATTGGCGGCCAGGGAAAATGCATGAAAACCCGCGCCATGATGCGGCTTTCAGCGCTTTACGAGGTTAGTCTGATGTGGTCATCTAAGTGTTTTCCTTTTGGATAACATCTATGTCAGCGCCGTCTCTGTTTCAGCATTTGTCTGTTATTCCCGACTTCAGGCAATCCTGGAAAGTGCAACATCAGCTTTCGGATATCCTGTTTTTAGTGGTATGTGCAGTGATTTGTGGCTCAGAGGGCTGGGACGAAATCGAGGATTTTGGCCACTCAAAACTTGATTTTCTCAGACAATATGGTGATTTTGGCGGCGGCATTCCCAGTCACGATACGTTGGCGCGTGTCATGGCACTGATCAACGCAGAACAGCTTCAGACAGCCTTTGCCGAATGGATGAAAGCCTGCCACGACGTAACTCAGGGTGCAGTGGTGGCTATTGACGGTAAAACACTGCGGGGCTCTTATTGCCGAGGAAAGCAGAAAGGCGCGATCCACATGGTGAGTGCTTTCAGCGCGGCTAATGGCGTCGTATTAGGGCAAGTGAAAACGGCACAGAAATCCAATGAGATCACCGCGATACCCGAGCTACTCAAGCTTCTAAATTTACAAGGCTGTCTGGTGACAATTGACGCGATGGGGTGCCAGAAAAAAGTAGCGGCAAAAGTGCTCCACAAAGGAGCTGATTACCTGCTTGCTGTCAAAGATAATCAGCCTAAATTGATGCAAGCCTTCGAGCAGGCGTTTCCAATGAGTGAGCTGATTGGCTTTGAAGGTGATGCTTATGTGACCGATGAGAAAAATAGGGGGCGTCAGGAAACGCGTTATCACTTTGCCAGTGAGTTCACTCAAGAATTTCAAGATCTTAGTTATGAGTGGCCGGGGTTGAAAACAGTGGGTGTGGTGATGTCATTTCGTACTGAAGTCGGTCGTGCACCAGAAGAGCCAACGTTGCGCTACTACATCAGTTCAGCAGAATTGAGTGCTAAAAAATTGGCTGAAGCGGCTCGTCAACATTGGTTCGTGGAAAATAAGTTGCACTGGTCACTGGATGTCGCTTTACGAGAAGATGCTTGCAAAGTCCATCGAGGCTATGCGGCTGAGAACCTTGCCAGGGTTCGTCACATTGCTTTGAATTACCTCAAGGGCGAGACAAGTTTTAAAGGTGGCATACGCCGAAAGCAGAAAAAGGCAGCACTGGATGAAAGCTATTTAGCGACGATATTGGCTGGATGAAATCTTTCATGCGTTTGCCCTGCATTGGCGGCGGTTACCCCAATCACACCCTGGGCGATATTCCGGGGCAGTGGATGGCCAAAGAAGCGGAAGCCTGTGGCCTGGCCCTGGAACCTCACCTGCTGCGGCGTATGAACCCGGACTACGCCGGCCCCAAGCACAATGAATACAAAGGCTTCTACAAAGCCATGCGCCGCAAACACACCCGCCAGCCTGAACCGCTGCTGCATGTGAGCGTGAAGCAGCGGTGGCAGGATGATGCGGTGAAGTACCAAAGCCCGGGGTTGAGGGCTTTGGTTGAGCAGCTGGGGTGGGAGGGTATTGAGCTGGAAGGCTGAGTAGTGTCAGTCACCAGAATACCGCACCCCCAGGATAATCTGATAACCTCCCTTTCCACGAATTCACCAACAAGGACCTTTTAAGGCATGGCACGAAGAAAATCCAGAAAGAAGTCGACCCCCAAAACCCAGACCACTCAGACTCAAGCAAGCACAACCACCACACAGGCAACCCCCATGACCAGTTACAACGCCCCTGAAGCCACCGCCACTGCCACCACTGAAGCCCCCGAGCGCAGCCGCACCACCGTGCGCCCGGTAGACCTGGCCGCAGGCATCACCAAAGGCCTGAACGAGCAGCACGAAACCCTGCAAACCAAGGCCAATGCGATTGTGATCAAAGAAGTGTTCGAGCAGATCCGCGCCCAGGTGGAAAGCACCGAAGATGGCGTAATCAACATCCCCGGCCTGGGTACCTTCAACTGCCGCACGGTTACCCGTGAAGGCGAAGAAGGTGCAGAGCCGGTGCAGGTTAAGCGTGTGAACTTCCGGGTGGCTAAAGCGCCGCAGTAAGTTATGGCTAAGAGCGTGTTGTTGCGCTCACCTTGCATTAATTGGGTACCCCTGTGTCTATTTTGCTAAAATAACTCAAGGATTGGATATGGGGGTATCTAATGATTAGTTTGGTATCGGGGCGGGATGTTCAGTCTGCATTGGCGGGCTACGTACAACAGCGCCGGAAGGCTTTGAAGTGGTCTCGGGCTGCATTGGCCGAACGCAGCACGGTGCCAGCACCCACCATCAAGAAGTTCGAAACCACCGGGCAGATTTCGCTGCGGCAATTTTTGTTGTTGTGGCAATGCGTAGACGATCTGCAGCGCGTTCAAAGCCTGACTCAGGCCTCCGAACAAGAACCAAAATACAGGACACCCACTTTTTTGACAGCCTGCTTCGGCGGGCTATGTTGAGATAAATCCCGCCTGACGGACACCGTCATGACTCAGCCTCGTGCCACCCTTATCTCGCTGGAAGCCACGCCCTGGTATCACCTCGTCAATCGCTGCGTGCGCCGTGCCTTCCTGTGTGGCACGGATTCCGTGAGCGGACAGTGCTATGAGCACCGCCGTGGCTGGATCGTGGACAGGCTGCATCAGCTGGCCGGGGTGTTCGCCATCGATGTGGCGGCGTATGCGGTGATGAGCAACCACTATCACTTGGTGGTGCGAGTGGATGCGGCGCGGGCAGGGGAGTGGGGCGATGACGAGGTGCTGCGCCGCTGGACGTCGCTGTTCACCGGCCCGCTGCTGGTGCAGCGCTATCGGGCGGGGGCCGACCTGTTGCCGGCGGAGCGGCAGGCGGTGACGGCGCTGGCAGCCACCTACCGCGAGCGGCTGGCCGATGTCTCCTGGTTCATGCGCCTGCTCAACGAGGCCATCGCCCGCCAGGCCAACGCCGAGGATGGCGTGAAGGGGTGTTTCTGGGAGGGGCGTTTCAAGAGCCAGGCGCTGCTCGACGAGGCGGCGATCCTCAGCGCCATGGCCTATGTCGATCTGAACCCCATCCGCGCCGGCATGGCCGATACGCCGGAGCGTTCCGAGCATACTTCGGTGGCCGAGCGCCTTGGCGAGCTGATGCCCCAACGCGATTCCGTGATGCCGGTGGCGCCGCCAGCGGTGTCCGCTGCTTCGGGCAGGGCGCCGGCCTGGAGTGACATGCTGCCTCGGCAGCCGCTGATGCCCTTCGATGCCACCGCACGGCTGTCCACCGCCATTCCCTTCAGCCTCGAGGACTATCTCGAGGTGGTCGAGACCACCGGGCGCTCGCGGCGAGCCGACAAGCGGGGGCTGATCGAGGCGCGCGTACCGCGGCTTCTTGAACGCCTGAGCATCGACCCCGAGGCCTTCATTGCGGCTTCCACCACACTGCTCAAACGCTTCGGTAGTGCCGTAGGCTCGCCCACCAGCCTGACCGCCTGCTGCGCTTCCCGCCAGGCACGACACCTGAGAGGCATGCGCGCGGCGCGGGAGGTGTTCGCGCGGCGGGTGGCGTGATGGACGCTGGCGTAGATAGAATGCTTGTTATGGCTTGGGGAGTGAGGAAGCATGCCTACGATATCGGCATTCTTTGGCATCCTGATTCGCATGTATTATGACGACCACAATCCACCGCATTTTCATGCCTACTATGGTGAGCATGAAGCAATCATTGCTATCCAAACCTTGGAAGTCATGGAGGGAAATCTGCCGAAACGGGCTCTGGCAATGGTCCTTGTGGATGGATGACACTATCCGCCCCCTCTGTCAGGAGGAGAAGGATATCTGCGAGCGCTGGGCAACGGACCATGGCTTTGAGCTGGAGTATTACCCTCTTGAGAAGGGGTTGGGTCGATTGACACGGCGTGACGCTTCCTACGCTGCTTTGGCACCGAAGCCGCCGACGATGGTTGCTGTCAGCAATGACGATGTCCACCCAGAGCATACCTTAGGCCTAGACTTCTCCTTGCCTGAAGAGAGACGTTGATGGCTTGTGAGGAGTTTTACCTTCTTTGGGTATGGATTCCCGAGTGTCCTGCTATTCTGTCATTCCCGCGTGCCCTTAGCGGGAATCCAAGTTGATCAGGTGGCCGGGCCTCAGCGGGTAAGGTCAAACTAGATTCCCGATAACCCCATTCGGGAATGACAGGCATGGGAGGGGCGGGAATGACCGTATCTTATCTGTAACGAAACATCTTCAAACTTTCTCTTCTTCGGTTTTTCGCTTTACCTGTATCATGGTGTGCAAGCATCACTGCATTGAATTCTTTACTTTTATTTATAAATTTCACTTTCGACCAGGTATTACATGGACGTACTGATTAAACACGCGGAACAGTTAGCTCAGCATCGCCTTCCTTTTATTGCTCAGCCGGTTGCTGGGCGGGTGGCTTATGTCGTTAATCATGGCCAGTACGATGCGACCAATAGTGACACGGTGCGTACACAAGGTATTGCAGAAGCACTGAACCATCAGGGGTTAGAGGTGTTGTGTTTTGTACGCCCTGGGTGTCCATGGGCATTTTATCCCAACCGCGAACTTTCGCCTGATGTAGAGGTGGAGGGGGTAACGTACATTCATTCGCGTTGGCCCTATGGCGTGGTGCCGCGGGGGCAGTTGGCTAATTTGAATGCCAGTGTGGAATGTTTTATTGAACGGTTTCGGGTGTACCGCCCTGCGGTGGTGGTGGCTGGGTCTAACTGGGAAACGGCGTTACCTGCCTGGGTGGCGGCGAAGCGGATGGGGTTACCATTTTGCTTTGAAGTACGCAGTTTCGGGGAGCTTGCCAAGGATGCCCGCGAGCCGGGGTATGCCCATACGCTGGGTTTTCGAGAAGAGGCGGCGCGAGATAGTTTTATTGCTCGTAACGCGAGCCAGGTATTTACCCTTAATGCATCCATGAAAGCGGAACTGATCAAGCGTGGGGTTCAGCCGGAGCGTCTGAGTGTCGTACCGAATGGCCTCCGCGAGTTGCCTGCCATTCAACCGATTGATACAGGGCTGAAGCATCAGTTGGATATCTGGGAGGGTGATAATGTTATTGGTTTTCTTGGTAGCTTTCATGCTTACGAAGGGCTGGATATCCTGTTTCACGCCTGCGAATCACTGATAAGCAAAGGCATTAACATTAAGTTGTTATTGGTGGGGGATGAGCAGCCGCTAACCAGCGCTGTTAATCGTCATCAGCGTGATGCGGATAAACCTTGGCTTATTCAGGTAGGCCGAGCATCTGATGAGCAGTTGGCGAAGTATTACGCGCTTATGGACTGCGTGGTTATTCCACGTAAGGCGGTGCCGCTATGTGAACTGACGCCACCCACAAAAGCGCTGGAAGCGCTGGCCTATGGCAAGCGGTTGGTCATGTCGAAGCTTCCTGCTTTAGAAGATGCTTGCCCGGTAATCAAGGGCGTTAGCTTCGCCAAAGCGGATGACGTGGGGGCGTTAGTCGCTGCTATGGCGCAAGTGCTGGAAGATGTGCGTGTTGAGCGATTAAGTATCGAGAAGAACACTGAGCAAGAAGGCTTGCAAAGTAACGCTGTTTTTCAAGGGCTAGACACCAACGTGCTGACGTTTAACCGCTTGACCCAGGGAATGGTAGAGACCCTGGAAATGGTTGCAAACGAGCCAACACCGCTATTAGCGTTGCCGCAACCCCAGGATGAGCCTGAAGGTTTAGGCAACATTACTTTCTCAACGGCCAGCCAGTGGTTCTATGAAGAGGGTCGCCTGACCGATACGCTGCTGGCGTTGCAAAGCCTGCAAGCTCGCGGGGTTAAATTTGATAAACCTAAGCGCGATTTAGAGGCCTTTGTAGCGGGCTTAGCACGCCTAAAAGGGGGCATTGGGCTGCCGCCTCGCCAACCCAATGCTGGGCTGATGAGCCGCCGCCAGCAAGTGTTGTACTGCTTACACCAGTCGGTTCCCCATGCCACTAACGGCTATTCTACCCGCTCACATGGCATAGCGGTGGGCTTGCAAGAGTCTGGCTGGAACGTGCGTGCGACGACGCGACCTGGCTTTCCGTGGGATGGCGGCATGAAGGGATTGCCCCGTGGTTACCATGAAGCCACTGTCGATGGCGTGGCCTATGCGGCGTGTGCTGGCTGGAACCTTGCCAAAACTCCGTTAGACCTTTACCTGGCAGAGGCAGCTGACCACTACCTGCGTGAAGCGCAAACCAGTGGTGCGGAAGTGATCGTGGCGGCGTCGAATCATATTACCGCCTTACCAGCGTTAATAGCGGCACGACGCTTGGGTTTACCGTTTGTTTATGAAGTGCGCGGTCTGTGGGAAATCACGCAAGCCTCTACCCAGCCTGAATGGGCAGGCTCTGAACGTTACCAGCTTATGCGTGAACTGGAGCAACAGGCTGCTCTTGAGGCAGACTTGGTTATTACCCTAACCGAAGAACTGGCCGATGAACTCGCCAGTTGGGGCGTGTCGCGTGAGCGGATTACGGTAGTACCTAATGCCGTGAACGCTGAACGCTTTACCCCAAGGCCCGCCGATATTGATGTGGCGCGCCAACTAAAACTACCTGCGGGCGTACCGGTTATCGGGTATGCGGGTAGCGCGGTAGCCTATGAGGGGCTGGAACTGCTGCTGGAAGCATTAGCCAAACTGAAGGCTCGGGGGCAGGAGTTTGTCTTTGTGCTGGTGGGGGATGGCAAGGTTATTGATACCGTTAAAGCCACCGCTAAGACGTTAGGAATTGAAAAGAACTGCCGCTTTACCGGGCGGGTAGCGTTTGAACAAGTGCCACGCTATTTATCGTGCATGGATATTATGCCGATACCGCGGCTTTCCTCAGCGGTGACTGAAATGGTGTCGGCACTCAAACCGCTTGAAGCAATGGCAATGGGGAAGGCCGTGGTGCTTTCCGATGTGTCGCCCCATCAGGTAATGGCGGGCCTAGGTGGCGAACGTGCGCGGTTATTTGAAAAAGACAACGCGGTGGCGTTAAGCGATGCGATTGAAGCGCTCATCAACAACCCCGCCGAGCGTGAGCGTTTGGGCGAGGCAGCCCGTGCTTGGATTGACCGTGAGCGTACCTGGAACCACGTTACAAGTATTTATGCTCGTAGCTTGCAGCAATTGCGTGAATCCGTGGTAGCGCATCAACGCAAGCAACAAGTTGAAGGGCAAACAAACGCTAAAACACTGGCGCAGCTAACGCTGGGGCTGATTGGCGATACGTTCACGACCGACACGCTGGCAAGCGCGGTTAAAGTAGTGCCGCTTTCACCGGACAACTGGCGTGAGCAGCTTAAAGAACAGCCCATTGATGCGCTGTTTGTGGAATCCGCTTGGAAGGGCAATGACTGGCAGTGGTTCCGCCAAGTAGGACATTACAGCGTGCATGAGTTTGCAGCGCTTGATGCCTTGTTAGCACATTGCCGCCGTAAGGGGATTCCGTCGTTATTCTGGAACAAGGAAGACCCGGTTCACTTTGACCGCTTCCGCGCGACCGCCGCTAAGTGTGACCATGTGTTTACGACCGACAGTCGCCGGATTATTCCCTATCTCGCCACGCCCGGTGCGTTGACGCAAACGGCCAGCAGTGCGCCGTTCTATGCGTCACCGAAAATTCATAACTTGTTGCCGTCTACCCGTGAATGGCAGCCAACGGCCGCTTATGGCGGTACGTATTATGGTAAGCGCTACCCTGAGCGCACCGAGTACATGGACAAAATCATGAGCGCGGCAGCCCCCCTAGGCCTAACGCTTTATGATCGTCAGCATGATGACCCTACATCGCCCTATAAATACCCCGGCGGCTTGGGTAGCTATGTGGCAGGTAGCCTAACGTACGAAGAGATGATCCAGGCGTACAAAGCTCATCCAGTGCAAATTAATGTCAACTCGGTGCTGGACTCGCCAACGATGTTTTCGCGCCGTGTTGTGGAAACGGCAGCCTGCGGCTCACCGATGCTTTCCGGCCCAGCCCTTGGCATGAATCGTTATCTGGAAGGGGCGGGTCATGTGATTCGCACTGAAAGCGATGCCGCCCAGGCGCTTGAAAATTTGATGCATTATCCTGCATACCGCTGGCGCGTGGCGCTGAAAGGTGCCCGTGCGGTGATGCGTGCCCACACCACAGAGCTGCGCCTGACCCAAATGCTGCGCACTGCCGGTATGGTTGTTCAGGCACCCGAACTACCAGCGTACTCTATTTATACATCTGAAATGACTCCTGCTGGCGCACAGCGTGTACTCGCGCAAACGGTTCGCCCGGCGTGTATTGTTAGTCGCGAATGGCAGGCGGGCACCCGTGCCCAGCTAGAAGCGGAAGGTATTCGCTGTGCAACGCCGGATGGTGAACGTGTGGCGGCGGAAACGCTTTGGTTGCTGGCTAATCCGCGTGCGTTGGAAGGGTTGGAAGCGGAAGACCTCGAAGACTTGATCTGGCCAACGTTTTACGCCCCCCATAAGCGTATTGCTTTCAGTCGGTATGCGGTGCTTGAAGAAGGCGACTGGCCAGGAGTGGCGGTGGAAAACTCTTCTATCGATACGTCATTGCAGCTGCTTCGCCCAGATGCGCAAATGGCACTTGCCGAGCTTCAGAAGTGGGGGGCGCGTAAGCCCACCTTAACGCTTCGCAAACCACCCCACGTTCATGCTCAGGCGCCTAATGTATCGCCCAAGAAAACGGTTGTGATTGCGGGGCACGATCTCAAGTTCATTAAGCCGTTTTATCCCTACTTTACGAAAGCAGGGATGCGGCTATTGCTGGATTTTTGGACCGGTCATAATCATCACAACGAAACCGCTAGTAAGCGCTTAGTACGCCAAGCCGATACCGTGTTCTGTGAATGGACCCTGGGTAACGCTATTTGGTATGCCAAGCACAAAATTGAAGGGCAACGGTTGGTAGGGCGTTTGCACGCTCAGGAATTGCGCAATGTGTTGTTTGATCAAGTGCCCTTCGATGCCTTTGATAAGGTGATATTTGTCGGCCCACATATGCTGCGTAACGCCCAGCAACGTAATCCAGCATTGAAGAAAAATGGGGTGGTCATCTATAACGGCGTTGATATCGACGCCCTGCAAGCGGTGCCGCGACAGCCCACTAATGGCAAAGTGCTGGGCTTGGTCGGTATGGTGCCGCAAAGCAAGCGCTTAGACCGCGCGCTGGATATTCTGAAAGAGCTACGCAAGGAAGACACCGGTTATATTCTGCGAGTAAAAGGAAAGCGGCCAGAAGACTTCGCCTGGATGGTCATGCACCGGCCTGAAGAAATGGCTTGGTATGAAGAACAGTATCGTCGAATACAAGATGACCCGTTACTTAAAGATGCCGTGATCTTCGACCCGCATGGCAATGATATGCCCCAATGGTATGCAGGGGTTGATTTCATTCTTTCGGTAAGTGACCACGAAAGCTTCCACCTAGCAGTAGCCGAAGGCGCTGCTAGTGGCTGCACGCCGATTGTGCTGCCATGGGAAGGTGCGGATGAGATTTACCCCAAAGAGTGGGTGTATTCGGATGCTAAGGCGGCGGCTGAGGGGATAAAAGCGGGCCCGGGGGGGCAGGGGAGTGTGAAAGGCTTTTCCGCGGATAGATTTAATATCAAATCAATCTTTTATTTTTTTATGAGGTTTTTTTAATGAAGGTTGCTATTAGGCATTACGCCTTCCCAACATACGAAATGCAGCTCCCATTGAACTGGCTGGCAGATCCATACAAGAATAAAAATTGGAGGCATCACTTAAATAGCCTCAGATGGTTATCAGGAATACATGGTTTGGTTGAAAAGAAAAAAGTCCTTGTGGATTTCTATCGACAACATTGTGTGAAAAAAAAAAGAAATCCTTTTTATTCAACCATGCAAGGTGATCACACGGCAGCAATAAGAGTTGATATTTTTTTGACTTTAAAGAGGCTTTTTTTAGAGAAAGGGCTTACTTCAGGAGTCGGAATATGCAACAGGTTGCTCCAGGAGGAGCTGAAAAACCTGCAAAGAAAAGAAATGTATAGAACTGGCCATAATCATGGGATGATGGTTGATCTTGCAATTCTTGAGGCTTGCGAAGTTGAGCCAAATTTGACTAAATTTGTTGATATTGATTTGGTGTTGAAGAGAAGCTCTCGGACATTGGGTGAAATGTGGAGCCTTTCTGGTTACACTAAGGAGCACTCCATCTCATACCAAGAATATAACCTCCCCTTAACTATAAGTTATTTTGAAAAGCTTGTTAGCTTAGGGTTTGATTCAAGCTCATTTATTCAAGAAGATTTCCTAAAAAATGAAACCAAAAGGATATTGGGATACTCTCTTAGAGCGAGTGGAGAATATTTCCCAGTAGGAGATTCATTCAGGCAACCTAACAGAAAAATTTTGCGCAGCGTTTACCCAGAAAATAGTAAGGGTATTGATAGCCCTAGTCAAATACTGGCACCGTATTCGATGGAAAAAGGTTGCGTCGTAAAAGAGGGGCTGGTTATACGAAAATGGCAGGGAAAATATAATAAACTAATGCACATTATAGTTACTTGTGGATGGAATTCTTTTAGTCACAAGCAAAATGATGAGTTTTCATTTTGCTTTGATGTTGATGGTGTCCCAATATTCGATGATGCCGGTTACTCTACAGCATGCAGTAAACAAGTTACTGACTTTCTTAAGTCTGAAAATGCGCACTCAAATTTCTCGCTGAAAAATTACGCCTGGTCGGATAAAAAGGTACCAGATGGAAATTCTATTCTTGAGACCTTCTGTTCGCCTGAAAGTAGTGACAGTGAATGCGGTATTCAAAAAATCAACATGCAGCATGGTAGGTTTAGTGGCCTTACAGCAACTAGAGATGTGGTGTTTAATGATCATGGGTTTAGGATCATCGATGGTTTAAATTCAAAAGCAGAAAACTCTTGCCGAGATGTTGACGAAAGTCTGGTTATTTGTCATCGCTTTGTACTTTCGCCAGATGTTTCTGTAGAGATAACTGATGATTCGGTAATGTTAAAATCTGATGGAGTTATATGCAGCCTGTCTTTTGAGTTTGGTAAGGCAAGTGTAATTAAAATTCCTTGGGTCAGCAAAGAAAAGCATAAGATATTTGAAACTAACGCGATCCAAATTGTTAGTCAGAGAAATGTGAGAGATAGACCTTTAAACTATTTTTCGGTTGAGGTGTTGAATGGCGACTGAGTTTGTTTGTGTAATATCGGATGTTGATAGTTTCCATAGAAACCATAGTTTTTTTCAGTCTAGTATAGATAGATCCGATTTAATGCATGGGTCACTTGTAAGGACCCCCAGTTTTTACAGAGAAAAACTTGGAAAAGTTGGGGGCAAGGAGTGTCATTTTTTTTCTGTTCATGACCAAAACGAGAACATTCCTGTAATTCAAAGAGGTGATGCATTTACATTCTTTGATGGTGAGGCTGTATACAAGGGAGCCCACTCACGGCAGCATGAAGTAGAAGATTACTTTGTTTTTAGTAGGGAGGCGCGCGGCTCCTATTGCTTGCTTAGTTATAATCAATGCCATTCAGGTGTGGTTAAGGTAACAAATGACCCTATGGGGCTTTATCCAGTTCTTTATGTTTCATGCGATGATTTCGTTGTTATTACTAATACGCCAATATGGGCGGAAACAGTCCTGAAAGAGCTTTATGGAGTCTACCTTAGAAGGAGCGATGAGCATGTTATAAATGAGATTGTGACTGGTGCGCCCCTTGATGTCGGGCCCTACGAAGGTATGCGCTATCTACCATTTGATTCGGAGTTGACTGTTTCAGAGAAAGGGAGTGTTGTAAAGAATAAGAGAGGGGTGAGTTATTATTATAAGTCAAGTCGGGATGAGTTTGAGGGTTTGCTTGAAAAAGCCAAATCTGAAATATGTAGCAATGTACTATCAGTTGCTAAATCTGAGGATTATGACTATAAAATTAGCGACATATCAGGAGGCATTGATAGTCGAATGATTCTGGCAGCTATATTGGCAACCGGAACTAGAAGTAATTTCTTTTTTAACACTACTGGCAGCTATCCTAACCCTGATTCGAATGTTGGAAACTATATTATTGAGAAGTATTCATTGCAGAAATGCAATATACAAGACCCTTTGTCAAAATCGCGAAGAGGATCATTTTCGGATAACCCAGGGAGGTTTATAAAAACCTTTTGCTATGCTTCTTCAGGTATGAAAAATAATGTAGCTCGCCATGTAGAAAGTAAAGATAAAGAGGTGCGAATATTTAAGCTTGGTGGTGGTTTTTCTGCTTACAAGGCTAATAAGTCGAAGCTTTTGAGTGGATCAGGAAATGTTGCTTTGGACCAGGCTGTCCATTTGCTTACTAAGGGTCAGTTCTGTATAGATGGTGATCGTCTCGATAAAGTCAGGGGGAAGGTCAAAAATATCTTGCATGATTGGGTTGTAAATGACGCAATGTCTATTGCAAGTGCTCTTGACAGGTTCCATATTGAACACAGAGGGCGTTTTCATATAGGAGTATGTGAGCACTGGGGGAGGCACCATGGTGGAAAGGCTCATCCACTAAATTCTCCGTCTTTGGTTAGGGCGAGTTTTTCAGTTTCTGATGTTGACCGGTTGAATGACGTTGTTACTTTTTCATTGATGTATAAAATATTCCCTTCCCTTGTTTTTGTACCTATAGAAAGCAGGGTTTGGAATCCTCTTGCATATGCAGGCTATAGCCCGGGCGTTATACGAAAACTAAGCAAAATTAAACCGGTTTTAAGGTCCTCTAAAAGGCTTTATGGTCAAGAGCCAAATGTAAAAAAGTTAGTATTAAGTGAGCTTGATGGCTTGAGTGTTGATCAAGAAAAAAAGGACGGTTTTTTTTGTGATAGCGTTTCAAGAGAAGTCAAGTCTGTGTCCCTTTGGAAAAGAAAGCAAGTTAGACTAAACAGGAAGTGGTATTGGGCCGAGCTGGATAAGGTAAGAACAGTTTTTTTGTCTCTATTTGATGAGTTCTACTCTTCTGGGTATCATATCGATAGCGATTTTCTGGAGTATCTCCGCCGCTTGAAAAATAAAGATTTAAATGAGTATAAGTCTATAAAAGAAGTTTTGGAGATGCATTGTGTTACAACCTTGCTAGTTTTTATTATGAAAAAAGAGGTCGAGATAAAAGTCTGAGTTTTTTGAGGCTGATACTTTTATTTTTTGGTTTTTTTCCTATTTGGGGGGTGGGGTATGAGTTTTAGTGAATTATTCAAGAGGTATGTAAGCAAACCTGAAAGCTTCTGGCATGAAACTCATTGGAGAAACGCGCGTAAAATAGAGAAGTTCTTAGAAAAAGGCAGTGAGCTTAGGTCAGAAAGTAAGGAGGGGTATGTTGATAACTTATTGAGGCTTGCATATTTAAGGCAAGGCTTTAGGCCTAAGCATATTTATTTGGTCAATGCAGGAAGTTCAGGGTCGCATTGGATAGAGGCGATGCTGGGGCTCATTCCTGGTTTTTATAATGGTGGAGAAATTTACTTCCCCGCCGAGATAAGAAAAAAGCTTAGCTCTATGGATGGCGATGATGCGAACCTGTTTTTAGATGCTGTTTATCTATTGCATTCGGGCGGTATATATAAAGACTCTTTGTACTCTTCTTTGAGTAATTCTGCGCATCTTGCTAACCATGGTCAGGTTTCAGCGTGCAGCAAAAAAAAAGTTGCTGTGCTGGTGCTTCGAGACCCTGTTGATATTGTTATGTCAAGAACATTTAGGAAGGAGGAGTATAAAAACGACATAGCCTCCGGTCTTGATGATCAAGAGTATTTAGAGAAAAACTGTTCGTATCTTGAGAGGTTTTATAAAGGTCTTGATATTAAAAGTTTTGATCGCGTGATAAAATATGAAGAGTTTGTTAGGGATCCTGTGGGTAACCTTCGATGTCTTACTGATTTGTTTGAGCTTGATGTGAAAGAGGCTGACGTTGAAAAGGCTGTTGTAAAGACTTCTAAGTTAGAAGAGGAGAAGGTCGTTAAAAAAGGCGATACCCCGCTAACCAATATTTACTTGGGTGTTAAAAAAGACCATGAATGGGCGAGAGATTATATAAAAGAAAGGCTGCGGGAAGTGATTGATGAATACGAAAATTATTGACGCGATAGCTTTTTTATTGTTATGTCTTTACGTTGTTTAAAAACTTCATGTAGAGAGCCTGATGCGCAGCATTTCTGAAGCTTTATTGTTTAAGTCGTATCGTGAGCTCGATATTGGCACGCATATATCACTGAAAAATGACTATATTTACTTTCAAGTAAGCAAGTCGGCAAGCAGTACTGTAAAGTTCTACTTGCAGGAGCTTGAGGTTCGCGGGACTCAGCGTAAAGTTGCGGATGTCAACAACCGTAACTTGTCACCGCACACCTGGCCGAGTCAGCTGAGAGAAGATCACTTTCTTGAATTGTTGGGCTCCCCTGCAATGCGCAAGGTTACCTTCGTCCGCAACCCGTTTCCCGACTTCTTTCTTGTTACCTTCATCGGATCAAAGGGTCGCCTGATTCTCCCAGTGTCAAGAACATTAAGCGCTTCACCCGCAATCGCTTTGATGCGACCCTTTCTTTTGCTGATTTTGTTCAAATTGTTTGCGATCAGGAAAGTATCCAGCAGGATTCGCACTGGCGGGTTCAGTCAGATGAAGTCTTCTACAATCTTATCCCTCACTGGAGCTTTATCGGCAGGGTGGAGCGTATCGACGAAGACCTTCCAAGACTGATGGCGCTGCTTGACCCCGATGCAGCGGCCCCAACTAGTGAACTTGAGGACTACTCCCCCAGCGTAACCAAGGCAAGCAGCAAGCTTGCCGATTTTTATACGCCTGAGCTTGAGAAAAAAGTGGTCACACGCTACAAAGCGGATTTTGATAACTTTGGCTATGCCACTTCCATTGAGCTTTCTGGATAGGATTAGGAATGGGGCTATGATGCCTGTTGATAAGAAAAGGGTTACATGACCGATATCGCAATGAAAGCTGGCTCAGTTGCTGCGCTTGAACGCTGCGTCCAGAAAAAACTTCAGCAGCTTTCGAATAATTCTAGCAACAAAGCGCTGGGTGAGAAGATAGTTACCAAGCAGCAGCTTGAGCTGGCTCCCTTCAAGGCCGTCCCGTTTTCTGGGTGGGGTGACTGGGAGCAGGATCCTCTCAACAACCGCAGCTGGCAGTGGCGGCTGAACTGGCTATCGTTTCTGTCTTACCTGATGGCTTACCATCGCGCCTCTGGAGATGAGGCGGTGCTGGACTTGGCCCGCGAGGCGATTCAGTCGTGGTTGGATACTTACCTGGAAACGGATACCAGCTACCCGTTTGAGTTTATCTGGCACGACCATGCCACAGCACTGCGTGCCGAACAGCTGGTGTTGCTAGTTTATTACTGCCGTGACTATGCGCCGGAATGGGCAACAACGAACGCTCAATTTCTAACCTATGTTGAAAAGGCTGTCAGGGTACATGGTGAATGGCTAGCCAAGGACAGTTTTTATTCCGAGCATACTAACCACGGGTTAGAGCAAGCCCGAGTGTTGCTATTGCTTGGCACTGTATTTGAGGGCGAGCAGGCTCAGCAATGGCAGCAGCTTGCTACACAGCGAATCAGCAGTGAATTGACGTTTTCATTTACCGATGAAGGTGTCCACGTCGAAAATAGCCCTGCCTACCATATTTTTGTCTTTAAGGTGTTTGTGGGCATCATCAAGGATTATCCCGATGAAGTGCTAGGAGGGCTCTCTAGCCAGTTCGATGTATTTGCCCACAAAGCACTGCGTTTTATTACCCATATACTCCGGCCCGATGGCCTTTTGCCGCCAATTGGCGACACTGAGCAACTGCCTACTTCTAATATGTATCGTGATGCTTTCGGCCACATGCCGGAATATCAACATCTATTATATGCGCTGACCAGTGGTAAGCAGGGTGAGCCGTCAGCAGGCACTAATGCTGTCTTTCCGCGTTCGGGTTATGCAGTCTTTCGTGATCAGTGGCCGTCTCGGGGAAGTTATGCTAATGCGCTTCAGTGCATTATAAAAGTGGGCTGCTCTAGCCGCTATCATCACCAGCAGGATGAAGGGCATATTAGTCTTTATGCGGGTGGTGAAGATTGGTTAATTGACTCAGGTTTATATAACTACAGCGGTAAAGATCCGGTTCGCCGCTATATGCGCAGTCGGGCAGCGCATAATATCCCGCTGGTGTCGGAGGCAGATTATGCTGCGGAGTTTGAGCATCGCCTGAGTGCCTGGGAAGTAACCGCGTATGATGACTCGTCTTCTTTTCCTTTTGTCGAAATGGCCTTGAATGTTCTTCCGCAAGTTGAACATCAGCGGCGTGTAGCCCTTAATACGGCACAGCATGAGCTAAGTGTGGTTGACCGATTCCACTGCGACGATGCACAGCCTCGTGAAGTGATTTTGCAGTGGCACTTCCCGCAGGATAAGCAGATCAGTATTCAAGGAAACCGGGCGATCATCAGCAGCGCAACGGGCAGCCAGCTGTTAATGGAGATCCAAGGTGCCCAGCCGGATAGCTTGTCGGTGGTAAAAGGCTGGAAGGGGGAGCGTGTTTTCAGCGCTTTTTCTGCTAAAGCAAACCAGCTTGAGTCTAGTCAGCTATTGCGAGTTGTGTTTGCACCGAGCAACGCATTGGAAGTGACGACTCGGTTCCATCTTTCGTTGTCACCACTACGTAAACTTGCCGCTTCCGATGCTCAGTTGAGCAGGGGGGATTCGCTTGAAACACTCGCCGCCGTGATGGACCGAACGGGAGTGTGGCAGCACACACTGCTGATGGGTAATGCATCCTTAGCGACTACGTTGGGCAGGCTGCACCAGGACAAGGGGCGTGGTTTTGTGACGGTAATGACTGATGATGACAGCGCTAGTCAGCACTTAGAGGCGCAGTTGGTCAGTGCAGGGCTGGGGCTATGGGCGCAATCGTTATCGCTAAGCGGTTCGGTTGATTGTGATGCGGCGGCAGGAGCTGTCTCAGGCGATGCCTTAAGTGGCCTTAAAGGCATCAGTTTGTTGATTATTGGTACATCAGATGTTTCAGACGACTATCTAGAAGCGTTACTCGGTAAGCTTTTGCCCATACTGTTGCCACGCTTAGCACCCACCGCACAGGTGTGGCTGGCGGATACTATGAATGTATCCTTAAAAGCTTTGTGTCAGCAGTGGGCAAAGCGGCATGGTTTTAAAGTAGCCCAATTGGCTAGTTGAGGTGGTTAGTCGGTGTCGCGTACCTCTAACCACAATACCCTAAAAAGGAAACACCATCGGGGTAATCACTAAGACGGCGGCTGAGTAAGTGATACTGACGGGTAAACCAATCTTGAAGAAATCAGTAATCTTATAGCGCCCTGGTGAATACACCATCAAGTGGGTCTGATAGCCAAAGGGAATTAAAAAGCAGGCGCTGGCACCGTAGGCAACGGCCATCACAAAAGGCAAGGGGTCGACACCAAAGGCTTGGGCGGTGCTCCAGGCAATGGGAAAGGCCAGGGCGGCAGCGGCGTTATTGGTGACGGTTTCGGTTAGTAGTAGTGTTAGTAGGTAGCAGCCAATAAAGGCAGCGTAAACGCCGTAACCGCTAAACATCCACTGCATTCCCCCTGCCAGAACAGCGGCGGCGCCTGAGTTTTCTAACGCTTGGGCTATTCCTAGGGCAGAACCAATGATCAGCCAAAGTTCAAACGGAAAGCGGCGGCGTAATTCTGCCAGGCTAATTACTTTTAATAGCAATAGTCCGCCTAGCAATAGCAGCAAACCATGAAACAGCGGCAGTAAGTTGGCCGTCGCCAGCGCGATAACCGTTGCAAACCCACCTAACGTAATAATGCTCTCTTTGCGCGTGAGCTGAGGCCGTGTGAAGCTGCCGCTAAGCAGGTGGAAGTTACGGTCTATATTGCGGTGCTGGCGAAAGTCGGCACTCACGGCCAGAAGCAAACAGTCGCCCACCCGCAGGGGGATTTTGCCAAGTTGACCCTCCAAACGTTTCCCGCCACGGCGTATGCCGACAACCCCTGCACTAAACATACTGCGGAAGTCGACGTCTTGTAGGGTTTTGCTGGCAAGTTCTGATTCATGGGAAATAACCACTTCTACCAAATTGGTGGCGAGTAAGTTACCGGCTTGGTGGCCAAATAGATTGAGCCCAGGAAAGCGCTGTAGCGCCTGAACTTTGCTTACTTCGCCTGTAAACACCAGCGTGTCGGCTGCTTGAAGGCGTTCATCTGGTGCAACGGGGCTGATTAGGCGGCCTTGGCGTTCAATTTCTAGTAGATATAGCCCGTTTAGGCTCCTTAAGCCGTTTTCTTCAATACTCTTGCCAATCATCGGTGAGTCGGCTTCTACATCAGCTGCAAGGAAGTAGGAGAGCTTTTCGTTGTTATCTTCCAGGTGATGATGGGGTAGGGCATTCGCCCGCCATAGCAGTATGCATAGCGTAATTAATGCAACGGGCACCCCTACTAAGCTGAATTGAAACATGCCTAGTTCACTACCGCTGGCGCTGAGGTTGAATGAGTTCACCACCAAGTTGGTGGATGTGCCTACCAGCGTGGTAATGCCCCCTAAAACGGAGGCGTAGGAAAGCGGAATTAATAGCCGTGAAGGTGCAATACGTTGCTGGCGGGAAATAGCCCCTAAAAAGGCTGCAACGACTGCGGTGTTGTTCAAAAATGCAGAAAGCACTGCGGTGCTGCCCATCAGCCGGGCGGTGGCTAAGCGGGGGTGGCCTTTAAGCAGGTGGCGGGAAAGCCAGTCCAGCAAGGGCGAGCGCTCCAGCGCAAGCGATACCAACAGCAGTAAGAGTAGTGTGGCTAATGCTGGGTTGGTGTATTGCATTAGCAATGTACTGGTATCAACAAACCCAAAAAGCAAAAACAGCCCTGCAAGGGTAACAAAGGCAATCGCGGGCTTAACTTTTCCGCTGATTAACACGATTAGCAATACAACAATTGATAACAAAACGGCCCATGGGGTCATGTTAATCCTTACCAAACATAATTCATGTTAGAAACTTGCTGGATTCTACGCGGGCTTTTATGATGGTGTCTAATAATTGCCAACGATAGCGTTATATGTTGTTTGTAAATTGTTTTAAATCAAGGGTTTGTAATCAATATTGACCATTAAACATTTATCGCCTGAATTGCTAAATGAATGCCGTAAACAAGCGGTTCAGCTTCGCTTGGACGGCCATACCGTTGCGGTAGTCAGCCAGCAAACAGGGCTTTCCGCGCCGACCGTTTCGGCTGCCTGGAAGGCCTTTCGTGAAGGCGGGTGGGCGGCGGTACCCGTAAAGCCCCGTGGGCGTTTAAAGGGTCAGGCCAAGGTCCTTGGGGCAGATGTTCAGGCGCTGTTGTGGCAGGCACTTTATCAAGAACCACAAGACAATTTATTGCACCCAGCACCAGGTTGGAGCAGTGCCGGTTTGGCTGAATGGCTAACTAGGCATCACGGTGTTGTGCTATCTCAGCGGGCAATTGAGCACTGGTGGGAAGCGCAAGGGCTGAAGCATAAGCCTTGGAAGCTAAATCACCTAGAAAACAGTCGCTTAACAAATAGCCACTTAGCAAACAGCCACTTAGCAACGCAGCGTTCCCAAGAAGGGCGTTGGTTTCGCAGCGCGGTGGCTCCCGCTTTTACCAGGCTGAAAGATGCAGACCAGCGTTGGCAAGGTGGTGTTCGGCGGGTGGATCATCCATCTGGTTCCGTGTACCAGATTTATTTGCATGGTCCCAGGGGGCGGTTATTAATGCGTTGCTTTAAAAAGCCGCCTGAAGCGCAAGATTACCTAGCGGTATTTGATGCATTAAATTCATCCGGTGCTGCTGCCCTGGTATTTCATGGGGCTTTGTTTTCAGCAAGCCCAGAAGTGACTGACTGGTTAGCGCGGCAGCCCGCGTTTTGGCTAGTGCCAGTGCCTGCTGATTTTACGCTTCCCATATAGGGCTGTGTTAATAGGGCTGTGTTAATAGTGCTGTGTTAATAGGGCCGCGTTAGTTGCGTAAATTGCTGAAGTTAAGGGTTTTTGAGTCAGCGCCCCGAGTGGCCACTTGAGAACGATTTTTTCATATAACATTGGGATAGATGATGACATCACTCACCCATCTGCAGCGTCTGGAAGCAGAAAGTATTCAGATTATGCGCGAAGTGGTCGCCGAGGCTGAAAATCCAGTCATGCTGTATTCCGTTGGTAAAGATTCTGCGGTAATGCTGCACTTGGCACGTAAGGCGTTTGCGCCTGGGCCACCACCGTTTCCACTCTTGCACGTAGACACGCGTTGGAAGTTCCGCGCGATGTATGAATTCCGCGACAAAATGGCCGAAGAGATCGGTATGGACCTGCTGGTGCATGTCAACCCGGAAGGCATTGAGAAGGACATTAACCCGTTTACGCATGGCTCGGCGATTCACACCGATGTGATGAAAACCGAAGGCCTGAAGCAAGCGCTTGATAAGTACGGCTTCGATGCGGCTTTTGGTGGTGCTCGTCGTGATGAAGAGAAGTCACGTGCTAAAGAGCGTGTGTTCTCTTTCCGCTCTGCTCAACACCGTTGGGACCCGAAAAATCAGCGTCCTGAACTGTGGAAACTTTACAACACGCGTAAGAACCCTAAAGAGTCTATTCGCGTGTTCCCCATCTCTAACTGGACTGAGCTGGATATCTGGCAGTATATCCATCTGCAGAATATTCCCATTGTTCCGCTTTACTACTCGGCAGAGCGCCCGGTGGTTGAACGTGACGGTGCGTTGATCATGGTCGACGATGAGCGCATGCCGCTGGAGTCGGGCGAAGTCCCGATGATGCGCAAGGTTCGCTTCCGCACGCTTGGGTGCTACCCGCTAACGGGGGCGGTGGAGTCTGAAGCTGATACGCTTCCTGCCATCATTCAAGAAATGCTGTTGACCAAGACGTCAGAACGCCAGGGGCGTGTGATTGATCACGATAGCGCCGCCTCCATGGAGAAGAAAAAGCAAGAGGGGTACTTCTAATGTCGCATTCATCCGAACTTATTGCCGAAGACATCGAAGGTTACCTGAAGGCCCACGAGCATAAAGGCCTGCTGCGTTTTATTACCTGTGGCAGCGTCGATGACGGTAAAAGCACCCTGATTGGCCGCTTGCTGTTTGAGTCCAAGCTGTTATTTGAAGATCAGTTGGCTGCTATTGAAGCTGACTCTAAAAAATACGGTACTCAGGGCGGCGACATGGATTTTGCGCTGCTGGTTGATGGCTTGGCAGCAGAGCGCGAGCAGGGCATCACTATCGATGTAGCGTATCGCTTTTTCTCCACCGAAAAACGCAAGTTTATCGTTGCTGATACGCCTGGGCATGAGCAGTACACCCGTAACATGGTGACTGGTGCTTCCACGGCAGACGCTGCCATTTTGATGGTTGATGCGCGCCACGGAATTTTGACCCAGACTCGTCGCCACAGTTTTTTAATGTCCTTGATGGGCATGCGGCATATCGTCGTTGCCATCAATAAAATGGACTTGGTGGATTACTCTAAAGCGCGTTTCGACCAGATCGTTGAAGAGTACCGTACGTTTGCCAAACAGCTCGGTTTGGAAAACATTACGTTTATCCCTATGTCGGCGTTGAAAGGCGATAACGTTATTGAACCAAGCCCGCATATGCCTTGGTATCACGGCACTACACTAATGGGCTATTTGGAAACCGTTGAGCTAGATGCCGAGCATTTGCAGCGCTCGCCCTTCCGGCTGCCAGTACAGTGGGTGAATCGTCCCAACCTGGATTTCCGTGGCTTTAGCGGTATGGTTGCCAGCGGTGTTGTTCGTCCTGGCGATCAGATTCGTGCTCAGCCTTCTGGTAAAACCAGTGCGGTGTCGCGTATCTACACCTTTGATGGTGATTTGGACGAGGCCGTGGCAGGCCAGTCGGTAACACTGCTGCTGGAAGATGAAATTGATATCTCTCGGGGCGATGTAATCTCCGGTGTAGAGCAGCCTGCGCATACGGCTGATCAGTTCGAAACAACGTTGGTGTGGATGCATGAAGCGCCGCTGCTGCCAGGCCGCCCTTACTTAATGAAGTTAGGCACCCAAATGGTATCAGCGACGGTGACCGATATTAAATATCAGGTTAACGTTAATACGCTTGAACACACGGCTGGCAAGCAGCTTGATTTGAATGGTATTGGTATCTGCACAATTAGCCTCAACCGTGCGGTTGCTTTTGATGCTTATCAAGATAATCACGATACCGGTGGCTTCATCCTGATCGACCGTATGACGAACAATACGGTGGGTGCAGGTATGCTGCATTTTGCGCTTCGCCGTAGCCAGAATATTCATATGCAACACGTGGATATTGATAAACAGGCACGTGCGTTGGCGAAGAGCCAGAAGCCAGCGGTTCTATGGTTTACAGGCCTTTCTGGTGCTGGCAAATCAACTATCGCTAATCTGGTTGAGAAAAAGCTATTTACCCAAGGCCAGCATACCTACTTACTTGACGGTGATAACGTGCGTCATGGTTTAAACCGTGACTTAGGCTTTACCGATGCTGACCGCGTTGAAAACGTGCGTCGCGTAGCGGAAACCGCCAAGCTGATGGTTGATGCTGGGTTGATCGTTATGTCCGCGTTTATTTCGCCTTTCCGCAGTGAGCGTCAACTAGCGCGAGATTTGCTGGAAGCAGGTGAGTTCATCGAGATTTTTGTAGATGCGCCGCTTGATGTCGTGGAGGCTCGGGATCCTAAGGGGCTTTATAAAAAGGCCCGTCGCGGTGAGCTGAAAAACTTCACAGGCATTGATTCAACGTATGAAGCACCTGAGTCGCCAGATATTCATCTGAAAACCTCAGAGATGAGTGCCGAGGAAGCGGCTGATAGTGTGATTAAGGCATTGCGGGAGCTTGGCCTGATTAGCTGATCTCCAACGCAGTGTCGGTTAAACGCGTAATGTAAATACTGATAAGCCACCAAGCAGCTAGTCGCTGTTTGGTGGCTTAATCATAAGGAAATGACAAGATGATTGATCAAGCGTTATTGGATTCTGTGGAACGTATTGCCCGTGACGCGGGCGATGCCATTATGGCGGTTTACGCACGCGAATTTAGCGTGGAAGAAAAAGAAGACAAAAGCCCCTTAACAGAAGCGGATCAAGCTGCCCATCATGTGATTATGCGCGGCTTGCAAAGTCTTCCAGTGCAGTTGCCAATACTCTCTGAAGAAGATGCAGAAGGCTTTGCCGGGGTAGATAGCAATGGCCACTATTGGTTGGTAGACCCGCTTGATGGCACCAAAGAGTTTATCAAGCGTAACGGCGAGTTCACCGTCAATATTGCGCTGATTGAAAACGGTCAACCCGTATTGGGCGTTGTTACCGCTCCGGCGCTAGAAACCGCTTATGTCGCCGCTGAAGGGTTAGGTGCATTCAAGGTGGAAGCGAATGGCGAACGCCATGCAATTCGTGTTGCAGGCGAGCCGGGTGCTGATTCTGCCTGGCGTGTAGTGGGTAGTCGCTCGCACCCCAGTCCTGACCTAGCAGTGTGGCTTGAAAAGTTAGGTAAGCACGAAATGCTGCCAATGGGCAGCTCGCTTAAACTATGCTTAATTGCAGAAGGAAAGGCCGATGCTTACCCCCGCTTAGGCCCTACCTGCCTTTGGGACACCGGCGCCGCTCATGCGGTCGTGCTTCAAGCGGGTGGCCGGGTTGAAACGCTAGAAGGCGAGCCGCTTAGCTATGCCAACCCTAGCGAAAAGCTCAACCCATATTTTATTGTTTGGGGAAATGCGTAAAGGCTGTGTTTTGAAGACCGAGCTTTGAAGACCGTGTCTTGAAGACCATGCTTTAAGCCTGAACCATGGGGAGTGTAAGATGCTCCCCTTTAAGGGGCCGTTCATGGGATACTTTCTATGATCGGTCTTTATACAGGCAATGATTAGTCTCTTGTGATCAGCCTTCTGTAGCTGGTTTTTGTGACGAGTCTTTGTAAATAGCCCTCTGCAAATGGCCCTTTGCTAGTCGTTTTTTGCAAATGGTTCTTTGCACATGGCTCTTTGCATGCGAGTGAAAGCCATCGTCGTTATAAGTCGTTATTAAAGGATTGAGTATGTGCGGAATCGTCGGCGCCATTGGCGCAATGGAATGTACCCCGTTTTTGCTTTCAGGCTTGAAAGTGCTTGAATACCGCGGCTATGACTCTGCTGGGTTAGCCGTGCTAGATGCATCCGGAGCTTTGGTACGCGCCCGTGCTAAAGGCCGCGTGTCTGAACTGGAAGCCCGTGTTGCAGAGAAGGGGGCAGAGGGGAATGTGGGCATAGCGCACACCCGCTGGGCAACGCACGGTGTTCCTGCTGAACGTAACGCTCATCCGCATATTTCTAGCGGGTTGGCCGTTGTGCACAATGGCATCATTGAAAACTACGAAACCCTGCGTGAAAAGCTTCAAGGATTAGGGTACGAGTTCACCTCAGACACTGACACTGAAACCATTGCGCACCTAATTCAAGCCTGCTTTAAAGGCGAAATTGGCGAGCCAGCGGAAAATCTTTTTTCTGCAGTGCGTTGCGCCGTGGCGCAATTGCAAGGCGCTTTTGCTCTGGCAGTGGTAAGCGAAGAAGAGCCGGATTGCTTAGTGGTGGCTCGTGAAGGTTCGCCGCTGATGCTAGGTATTGCTGATGACGGCCACTATGCCGCTTCAGATGCCTCGGCGCTGCTGTCTGTCACTCAGCGGATGATGTACCTGGAAAATGGTGATGTCGCGCGCTTAACGCGTGACTCGATTACGTTGGTTGATGCGCTTGGCCAGCCCGCTCAGCGGGAAGTGATTACCTCTAGCCTTTCTGCGAATGCAGTTGAGCTAGGCGAGTTTAATCACTACATGCAAAAAGAGATGTTTGAGCAGCCCCAGGCATTGGGGAACACGCTGGAAATGCTAAGCGGCGCAGGCCAGCTGCAGCCAGGTATTTTTGGCGCAGAAGCGCAAGCCGTTTTTGAGCAAGTGGATTCTGTGCTGATCCTGGCGTGTGGTACCTCAAGCTACGCAGGTATGACAGCCAAGTACTGGATTGAACAAGTGGCGGGTATCCCGTGCAACATTGAGATTGCCAGTGAATACCGCTACCGGCAAAGCGTGGCTAATCCTAAACAGCTGGTGGTGGTCATTTCGCAGTCTGGCGAAACGGCGGATACCTTCGCCGCATTGCAGCACGCTAAGTCAATGGGGCACATCCACACGCTGGCGATTTGTAACGTGCCTGAATCCGCCATTGTGCGTGAAACCACCCTGCGCTTTATTACCCGCGCTGGCCCGGAAATCGGAGTGGCATCTACCAAGGCCTTTACCACACAATTAAGCGCCCTGTTTTTGCTTACGTTATTGCTGGCCAAAGCGAAACAGCAGCTAGATGAAGCTGATGAAAAGGCATACCTGAATGAACTGCGGCACTTGCCCGTTGCGGTAGAGAAAGTACTCGCGTTAGAGCCCGGTATAAAAGAGTGGGCGCAGCATTTTGCCAATAAGCACCATGCGTTATTCCTGGGGCGTGGGCGACATTACCCCATTGCGCTGGAAGGTGCGCTCAAGCTAAAAGAAATTTCTTATATCCATGCAGAAGCGTATCCGGCCGGTGAATTAAAGCATGGCCCGCTAGCATTGGTAGATTCAGAAATGCCGGTGGTGGTGGTAGCGCCTAATGATGAGTTATTGGAAAAACTAAAAGCCAATATGCAGGAAGTGAGTGCGCGTGGCGGCCAGTTATATGTCTTTGCTGATGGTGATAGCCATGTGAAGTCAACGGAAGGCGTTCACGTGATGCCAATGCCTGAGCATTACGGGCTGCTTTCCCCGGTGCTGCACGTAGTGGCGCTTCAGTTGCTCTCTTACCATGTAGCGTTGGTGAAAGGCACCGATGTCGATAAGCCACGTAATTTGGCGAAGAGCGTAACGGTAGAGTAAATACCAGAACACCTGCGAAAGCGCTTAGCGTTGCCGCTGGGTGGGCTTGGGTGGCGCGGCATTCGCGGGTGCCGCCTTTGCTCGTGCCTCGCAAGCGGCGTTACCGCGCGCTACGAAGTGTGCATTCATTCATTGTAAATGCACGCAGGCCAGGTTTTATACTCTTCTGATTCACGATTCACGATTCACGATTCACGATTCACGATTCACGATTCACGATTCACGATTCACGATTCACGATTCACGATTCACGATTCACGATTCACGACTCACGATTCACGACTCACGACTCACGACTCACGATTCACGACTCACGACTCACGATTCACGATTCACGATTCACGATCCATCATTCAGGTAATCCATAATGCGTAAATACTTTGGCACTGACGGCGTTCGTGGCCGTGTTGGCGAATTCCCCATGACTCCTGCCTTTGCGATGAAGCTGGGTTGGGCTGCGGGCAAAGTGCTGGGGGCGGAAGGTATTAAAGAAGTGTTGATTGGCAAAGATACCCGGGCCAGTGGCTATATGTTGGAGTCTGCGTTGGAAGCGGGCTTTTCAGCGGCGGGTGTTAATGTGGCGCTGGTTGGGCCTCTTCCTACACCGGGTGTAGCGTACCTTACCTCTACCTTCCGTGCAGATGCCGGGGTAGTCATCAGCGCTTCTCATAACCCTTTTGACGACAACGGTATCAAAATATTTGGGCAGGGGGGCTATAAGCTAACCGATGCTCAGGAGCAGGAAATTGAAAACAAGCTACATATTGCTCTTGAAGGCGGTATGGAATGCGTAAGTTCAGAAGCATTAGGTAAAGCGCGCCGTGTTGACGATGCGGCTGGCCGTTATATCGAATATTGCAAAGCCGTACTGCCCAGCACATTAAGCTTAAGCGGGCTGAAAATTGTAGTGGATAGCGCGAATGGTGCTGGCTACAAAGTAGCGCCTGCTGTTTACAAAGAGTTAGGCGCTGAGGTTGTTAGCATTCATGACCAGCCTAACGGTGTGAATATTAATGCGAACTGTGGTGCGACCTCTATGCGCAGCCTGTGCACAGCCGTATTAGAGCATGAAGCCGATCTTGGCATCGCGTTGGATGGTGATGCCGATCGTCTGATGATGGTTGATCACACCGGTGCAGTCGTTGATGGTGACGAGCTGCTGTTTTTGTTGGCGAAAGATGCCAAAGATGCCGGTTACATGGGCGGCATTGTTGGCACCCAGATGAGTAACCTGGGGCTTGAGCAAGCTTTGGCTGCGATTGAAGTGCCCTTTGTACGTGCAAAGGTAGGCGATCGTTACGTGATGGAGCAGCTAAAAAATACAGGTTGGCGCCTAGGCGGAGAGGGCTCTGGCCATTTGCTGAGCCTGGACCATGCCTCTACGGGAGATGCAGTGATTGCTTCCCTACGCGTGCTGACTTCATTGCTTAACCAGGGCACGACGCTTTATGTGGCTAAACAGGGCATGAAAAAGCTGCCCCAGGTACTGGTTAACGTGCGTTTTAAAGCCAGTGAAAATGAAGATCCGCTCGAAAGTGCGACGGTTCAGCAGGCGGTCAATGAAGCAGAAGATAAGCTTGCTGCCAATGGCCGAGTGCTACTTCGCAAGTCCGGCACCGAGCCACTGATTCGTGTGATGGTCGAAGCCAGCGACGCCCAGCTTGCTGAATGGTGTGCCCGGCATATCGCTGATGCATTACCCTCTCTCTAATCTGTTTGCGTTGTTAATAAGCGTTGTTAATAAGCGTTGTTAATAAGAATTGTTAATAAGTGTTGTTAATCAATAATCTGGCATTGTATGTAACGGTTTAGGTGAGAGCAGATGAAAATTGCAGTCGCTGGCACGGGCTATGTGGGCCTTTCAAACGCGATGTTATTGGCGCAGCACAACGAAGTGGTGGCCGTTGATATCGTGCCTGAAAAGGTCGAAAAGCTAAATAACCGTGTTTCTCCGATTGAGGATGCTGAGGTGACAGCGTTTCTTGAGAGAGAAGACTTGCACTTCACCGCTACCCTGGATGCTGATGCCGCCTATAAAGAAGCGGATTTTGTCATTATCGCTACGCCTACCGATTACGACCCCAAAACTAATTATTTCAACACTAAGAGTGTAGAAGCGGTTATTGGTCAGGTAATGCGCATTAATCCTGATGCCGTGATGGTGATTAAGTCCACGGTGCCGGTGGGGTATACCGTAGAAACCGCTGAGCGGTTTAATACTCAAAACCTTCTGTTCTCACCAGAGTTTTTGCGTGAAGGCAAGGCGCTATACGATAACCTTTACCCCTCACGGATTATTGTGGGTGAGCGCTCTGTGCGCGGTGAAACCTTTGCAGAACTGTTGAAGCAGGGTGCCATCAAGCAGGATGTTGAGGTGCTACTGACCAACAGCACTGAGGCAGAAGCGATTAAACTATTTGCCAATACTTACCTGGCAATGCGGGTCTCTTATTTTAATGAACTTGATACCTATGCTGAAACTCATGGCCTTGATGCCAAGCAAATCATTGAAGGTATTGGACTAGACCCGCGTATTGGTAAGCACTACAACAATCCAAGCTTTGGCTATGGCGGTTATTGCCTGCCTAAAGACACCAAGCAGCTACTCGCCAACTACGAAGATGTGCCTAACAATATGATTCAGGCCATTGTGGATGCGAATCGCACCCGTAAAGATTTTATTGCTGAATCAGTACTCCGCCGTGAGCCTGAGGTAGTCGGTATTTACCGGCTGATTATGAAAACCGGTTCAGACAACTTCCGTGCCAGCGCCATGCAAGGGGTGATGAAGCGCATTAAGGCCAAAGGCATTGAGGTTGTGGTTTACGAGCCAGCGCTGGAAGAAGAAAAATTCTTCGGTTCATCCGTGATGCGTAATTTGGCGGATTTTAAGGGTAAGTGCGATGTGATTTTGACGAATCGTATGGTGGACGAGTTGAAAGATGTCGCTGAGAAGGTCTATACACGAGACCTATTTGGTAGCGATTAATTGTCCTGGTCAGTGAGTGAAAATCTGTATTTATCACTTAAATTCAGATGGTTATGAGCGAGGCTTTGCAGTATGCTGGCCTCGTTTTTGTGCGCTGACTATCCCGAACGGTAATGTGGCTGTGGTTCTGTTCACTTCATTGTTTGCTTAATTCTCTCTTTTACTTGGGTTGTATAGCCGTGCTCTCTTATTTGGCTAAATATTGGCGCCTTTTCTCTTCTTCTCATGCCACTGAAACACCACCATCGGCTGAAGACGCCACGCGAGCTGAATTTGATGTGGATTGGTATTTAGCAGCCTACCCTGATGTGGCTCAAGCAGGCATTGACCCGTGGGAGCATTACCTACGCCATGGTAAAGCGGAAGGGCGTTTACCCCGACGTAATCGTGCCTTGGCTTGGGACCATGCGTTATGGCGTGGCGCTGATGCAGTGATTTTGCCAAGGTTACAGGCATTGCTTACTGATACTTCTGCCAGCGCCTCAGAACAGCAAGCAGCACGATGGGCGTTAGCGCGCTGGTACGTATGGCAGCAGCAGTGGGGGAGCGTTCTTACCTACCTACTGCCAAATGGTGACCCCAACGCTTTGTTCGCTAACATGGATCACCCTGCCATGGCGCTCCTGGCGATTGAAGCGCACTGCCGGTTAACCCTTGAGGGCAAGCCAAGCGATGGCACGGTGTTGCCGGAATTGTTGGAAGCGCTCAAACAACGCTTTCCAAACCATGCAGATACTTTTCTTGCAGAGGCTAACGCGCAATTAGTAGGGCAGGGCAGTGATGCCGATAGGCTTGATGTACTCAATCAGCTTTTTACCGCCCACGGGCTAAGCGCCATTACCCAGCGCAACACCAATGCTCCCTTATCGCTAGATAACCTCTCTACTCACGCCTCACCCCTCACAACTCACCCCTCACCCCTCACCCCTCACCCCTCACCACTCACCACTCACAACTCACCCCTAATCTCCGTCATCATCCCGCTCTATAACGCGTCGCATACCATTGGTACCGCGCTGCGCAGCTTGTTCGACCAGCAGGGCGTTCGCTTGGAGATTGTGGTGGTCGATGACGCCAGTGAAGATGATGGCGTGCTTGAGGTAGCCCGTTGGCAACGCATGGCCCCCATGCATGTATCGCTAATGTTGCTTCGCCACGCCACTAATCAAGGCGCTTATGCCGCCCGTAACACGGGGTTAGCGGCAGCCACGGGTGATTTTATTACCACTCACGATAGCGATGATTGGTCCCACCCCCAAAAGCTGATTACTCAGTGGCAGGCGTTGCAAGCGAACCCTGAGGCAAAGGCTTGCTTGTCGCACTGGGTGCGCGTAACGAATGAATTGCTATTTCATCGCTGGCGATTGGATGAGTACGGCTGGGTATATCCGAATATCTCTTCACTGCTGCTACGCCGTGAAGTGATCGATTCGCTAGGTTACTGGGACGTAGTCAGTGTTAATGCGGATACCGAGTACCGCGAGCGCGTGGAAGCGGCCTTTGGCTCTGAATCCGTAATCATAACGCTGCCTGGGGTGCCGCTTGCGTTTGGCCGTGCGGATCAAGGCTCACTCAGCCAACACTCCCGCTCACACTTGGCAACGCAGTTCACAGGCTTACGTTACCGCTATATGGCAGCGGCACGCCGTTGGCATGCCAGCGCTGAAAACGCCCACCAGCTGTATATGCAGCAGCACCCCGAGCAGCGTCCCTTTGTGGCGCCATCGGCGATGTTACGGCCCACCGATACTCTGCAAGCGAGCTTGGCGGAGATCGATGTGGTCAGTGAATCCGCACTGTTCGATGCGGGCTGGTATTTAGAACGCTATATCGATCTTCAGCAGGCCAGCATTGAACCGTTGGAGCATTTTTATTCAACTGGCGCTTTAGAGCAACGAGACCCTGGCCCGCATTTTTCCCTTTCCGGTTACTGCCGCCGCTACCCGGAGGTAAAGGCATCCGGCCAGCATCCGTTAGTGCACTTCATGGTGGAAGGGCACGCAAAGGGGCTGGAGCCGCTGCCTATTTGGCAAGGCAAACGGGAATTTAGCCGACGACCCACGGTGTTGCTGTGCGCGCACCAGGTGGGGGCGGCACTGTATGGCGCCGAGCGTAGCCTGCTCGACATCCTGGATGCGATGAACGAACTGCGCTGGAACGTCATCGTGGCGCTGCCCGAAACCAATAACGCGGAGTATGAACAGGCGCTGTTAACGCGCTGTAAGGCGTTGGCCGTTCTGCCTTACGGCTGGTGGCAGGTGGGCAGGGAGCCAGTGAGTGCGACGGTGGGCTATTTTCGTGATCTGATAAAGCGCTTTGCTGTTGATGCCGTGCATGGTAATACCGTGGTGCTGGCGGAGCCATACGTGGCCGCAAGCCAAGAGGGCGTGCCCACCCTGGTTCATGTGCGTGAATTGCCAGCCCATGATGAAGCGCTGTGTGTCACCTTAGGTGCAACGCCTGAACAAGTGGTTGAACACGTGCATCAACACGCGGATGTGATCATTGCCAACTCCGCCTGTGTGGCCCAGGCATTTGCCCGTGAAGCCAATGAGGATACACAGCCGCCAGCGCAGTGCGTGGTGCCCAATACCATTGAGATGGCGCCGCTGCTAGCGCTACCTGACGTGGGTTTTGATACTGAACAAGCGGCGCGTGTGCGGGTGGGCATGCTGAGCAGCAATATCGCTAAGAAGGGCTTGGCGGATGCTGAGAAAATGGCGGGGCATCTGCAAACGCTGGCCCCCGGCGTTGAGGTGGTGCTGTATGGTGCCCGTACCGCTGAGATTGAGGCGCTGTTAAAGCGCCAGGCCCAGGGCCTTGCACCGGCCAACATTACCTTTGCGGGCTACGTTCAGCGGCCTGAAGAGGCCTTGGCACAGCTGGATATCGTGGTGAACCTATCGCGCTTTCAAGAGTCTTTCGGGCGGACGGTCTTAGAGGCCATGGCTGCTGCGCGGCCAGTTGTTGCTTATGATTGGGGGGCGTTAGGAGAGCTTGTTGTAGAGGGTGAGACAGGCTTTTTAGTGCCTGTTGGTGACACTTTGGTCGCTGCCCAACAAGTTGCCAAGCTTGCCAGTGCTCCAGAACAGTGCCGTGTTTTTGGTCAGGCGGGGCGGCTGCGTGCCGAAACGCAGTTTAATGCTACCCAATTGCGACATGCCTTGGTCAATGCATACAAATTGACATATGTTTCTAATTTCATTGATGTTACTGAGAACGGTTGTTAAGAACTGTTAGGGGTTTTATTTGAAGCTTGCTATTGCTGCCATCGTTAAAAATGAATTAGACAGTTTGAGTGAGTGGATGGCGTTCCATCTTGCGGTAGGCGCTAGCCATTTTTTAATCGCTGATAATGAAAGTAGCGATGGGACTTATGAGTTATTAGATGCGTTGTCAAAAACCGGTTTGGTGACCTTGATTTCCGTGCCCACTGGAAGTACTCCTCCCCAGCTGATCGCTTATCAGCAATTGCTTGGTAGTTGTCCAAACGATATTGATTTGGTGGCATTTATCGATGCTGATGAATATTTATTACCGACTCCCCCCGCGGTGGCAGTCGCTGCCGATAAGGCGCCAGAATTTCCGTTATTGGCGTGGCTGGAAAAACAGTTTGCCTCAAAAGAGGTGGGGGCCATGGCGCTTAACTGGGCGTGCTTTGGCTCCAACGGTGCAAAGTTTCGTGATGAGGGGCTGGTCATTGAGCGTTTCACCCAGCGTGCTAAGCAGGCGTTTGGTCCAAATCACCATTTTAAAAGTGTGGTTCGGCCCTCCTATGTTGAAAAGTTTGATAACCCCCACTATGCGCGCTTAAACCGCGGTCATTACATTAATGCTGTGGGGGAGCCGGTTGAAGCACGTCTTGATAAACAAGGCAAACCTAGGATGGGGTTGAGTGAACAGATCGTGTGGGAAGGCGCGCGCATCAATCACTATTTGGTGAAGTCGGTTGAGGAGTTTGTTGTTGGTAAAGCTAAGCGTGGCAGTGCTGCGACGCCTAATTATACCAAGCAACGTGACTACTTTATGCGCCATGACCGCAACGACATCGCTTGCCACATCGCGGCGGATCTAGCGCCTGAGGTGAAGCAGAAAATGGCGTGGTTGCAACAACAGCTTGCTGTTCTTGAAGAGACCCAATCGGTAAATTCGGCAGAGCGACAGACCTCTTTTGATTTGAAACGCTGGTTGAAGCGTAGGCTAAAAGAGTGGGCTTCTAACAGTAATGGTGATGATGCGCCTATTGAGCGTTGGGCGCTGGATTATCCTTCAGATCAGCGCGGTTCGTGTTTCATCGCTTCGGGCCGCGTTGTGCAAGGATGGCTACTGCTGCCCGAAACCTTGAAGGAAATGCAGTCTCAGGCAAGCATTATCGCAGAGTGGCAGCCAGCTTTTGAACTTAACCACCCGTTAGACGTTGACCGGCCTGATGTTATAGACACAATTCTGGCGGCTTCCGCTGAGGGGCATCCTCAGCGTGTTTGTGGTTTTCGTTTTAGCATTCCCCCGAGGTTGGGCAACTTCCGCTTATGGCTTGCCTTAGGTGAGCAACGCTGGTTATTAAAAGAGGTGAGTGTCGATACCCAAGATGTTGGCGCGGCACAGCCATTAAAAGTACTGAAAGGCAAGCAGGGTTGGTTGTTTTTGGATAACGATACCAACGGTAGCGTTGATCAGTTTATGGGCCGAATGCGTTTAACCCAGGCAGGCTTGGAGGGCTGGAAAAGCTACTTATCCGATATGGCGAGTGTGGCAGCTCAGCGGCCTTGGGCACTGTTAGTAGCTCCTTCTAAAGAGAGTGTGATGGGGGCGGACTATCATCCACGTAAAGAGGGTGAGGGCGGGCCGCTGCATCAAGTGCTTGGCTTGGCGGCCGCCAAAGATGTGGTTTATCCCGTTGAAGAGCTAAAAGCATTAGGTGACAACGCTTTTATTCTCACGGATACCCACTGGACTCAAAAAGGCGCGTTAAGTGCCACCATTGCGCTTGCTGAAAAACTGGGGGTCGAAAGAGCCGCTTGTGAGGCTCTGTTTCAAAAAGATCGCTATAAACAAAAAGAGATGGGCGGCGACTTGGGGAATAAGCTCACACCTAAACAAGTTTGCACGGTTGAGGTCATTACTTCTTTTAATCACACTCGCTATAAAACATATGATAATGGACTCCCAAATTTTGGACGAGTGTTAGTCATCGAATACCCGAATGCCTTGGTGGCAGGCACCTGTTTGCTGTTCGGCTCCTCTTCCAGCTCTTCTATGTTCAATTACTTATGTCGAGTTTTTCAGCGGTTCGTGTTCGTGCATAGCGCAGGCAACATCGATCCTGACGTGGTGGCTGCGGTGGCGCCTGATTATTTAGCGGCGCAAACCAATGGGCGTTTTGTGGTTCAGGTACCCTCGGCTAGCCAAAATCTTGAAGAGGTTATCCGCGAAAAATGTGCTCAGCTTGATGAAAAGACGCTTGAGGGGGTAAGCGAAAAGCGTATCATCGCTTCGGATGATTATCTTGAATCTATTGGTCTGCTGTTTTGGGAGCAGACTCGCAGTGCGCTGATCAACTGATAGTTGCCTAGGAAACTGATTAAGTAAGGTATTGGAATGGGGCAACACGTCATAAGTTTGAAAGAAAAAATAGCTACCTTCATTGATAGCATGATGCCTGCTTTTTGGCGGAAAAAATCGACAATTCATATTTGTGAAGCGTTGCCGCTTGATAATGCGTCCTCCTTGGAAAATAGCGTTCTGTGTGTCGCGGCAGGGGAACAGCCTTTGCCGGGCTGGAATATGCTGGAACTAAATGGCTTGGGGGCGGATGCTCATGGTGCTGCAACGCTCATCTTTTATACGGCCAACCGCGTTGTTGAGTCATCGGTTTCCCTGCGCCCTGGTAAGGTGACTAAGCGAATTTTATGGGTACCGGTGAATGTTAAAAAAATCACCTTCTCTTTTATGGCGACGGAAAGCGCCCTCTCAGAGGTAACAGTAGAGTGGGTGTGGTTAACTCCGTGGTTTGCCCACAACCGTTTAGCGCGTCGGCTGATTAATAATCATGCTAGCTATAAAGGCATGCGGCTTAATCAAGTGATTCGCACTCTACACGTTGAATCGGTGGCTAAAGGTCGCCGTTGGCGAAAGCTGGCATTGGCAGATTACGATCAAACCCATGCTAAACAGCATGTGGCCGATGACTATACGCGTTGGATCGCGACAACAGAGCTGGCTGCTCATGAAGACCCGCTAACCGTTATTGCGGGTTTAAAAACAGCACCGCTGTTTTCTCTGGTTATGCCGGTTTCGGTAAGTGACCTTGAGCGGGGCGAGGAGCCGTTTTTAGATACGATCAATTCGTTAAAAGCTCAGAGCTATTTTTTCTGGGAAATCTATATTGTTCTCTCTGCCGAAATTTCGCATGAGCAGCGGCAAAGCCTAGAGCGCTACCTTCCTTCGACAAGCCGTATTAATCTTATCCACAGCTACCACTATGAATTTGCGCAGCTGGATCACCAAGGATTTATTCAAACGCAAGGTGATGGGGTGATGCGCATTAGCGTGGGTGACCAGCTTGCTCATGAGGCGCTATGCCGGCTAGCAAAAGCGTGGAATAAATACCCGGATGCTCAGCTCTTTTATGCCGATGAAGATTTGTTCGGGCCAAAAGGCGAGCGCTGCCACCCGGTGTTTAAGCCAGGCTGGAACCCAGATTTACTGCTTTCGACTAACTATATTGGCCGTGTGGCGCTTTATAAGCGACGTTTGCTTTGGCAACTTGAGACCGAACAAGCGGATTTGTTGGGTAACTTAACCAATGCTGCAGCGGTTGATTATGCGCTGGCGTTGACGTTTTTAAATTGGCAAAGCATTCATGGCACTATTGATTCCGTTTGCCACTTGCCATACATGCTTTATCACCGGTTGGCTGAGTTGCCTCGCCCACTGCTGCAAGACGATGCGGTTACGTTGGTGCGTAAAGTATTGGCGCAGCAGCTAGTCAGTGCAGAGGCGGCGGTACACCCAGGGTTAACGTCTACCTCCGTGCGGGTTGAATGGCCGATCCCATCGCCAGAGCCGTTAGTGAGTTTGCTGGTGCCAACGCGTAATGGCGTGGGTATTCTGCGTCCTTGTGTCGATGCAATTTTGGAGATGACGGCTTACCAACATTTTGAGCTGTTGATTCTGGATAATGAAAGTGATTGTCCTGAGACGCTGGCTTATATGGATGCGGTGGAAAAGCGCGATCCACGTGTTCGTGTGTTGCGCTGGCGCCATCCGTTTAATTATTCGGCGATCAATAATTTTGGGGCAGCTCACGCACTTGGCAGTATCATTGGCTTAATAAACAATGATGTTGAGCCGATGGATGAGCACTGGTTAACGGAAATGGTTAGCCAAGTCAGCCGTGCTGAAATTGGTTGTGTCGGCGCTAAACTTTATTACCCTAACGGTATGTTGCAGCATGGCGGGGTTATTCTGGGGTTAGGCGATGTGGCGGGCCATGCTCACCGTTTTTTCCCTCGCCATAGCGAAGGCTATACAGGTCGGCTAAAGCTTGTTCAAAATTTATCTGCCGTGACCGCCGCGTGTTTGCTGCTGCGGAAAAGCGTGTTCGATAATGTGGGTGGGCTGAACGAGCATGACTTAACCATTGCATATAACGATGTCGATTTGTGCTTAAAAGTCAGAGAGGCTGGTTATCGCAATCTTTGGTCTCCGTTTGCTGAGCTCTACCATCATGAGTCGATGTCGCGCGGAGCTGACGATACGCCTACCAAGCGGGCACGATGGTTAAGGGAAGTGGCGTATATGCGCCGCACCTGGGCCGAGCAGCTTGATAAGGACCCGGCCTATAACCCAAACCTAACGTTGGTGCATGAAGATTTTTCGTTGCGTTAGGGTTAATAGTGAAGGGTAAGGAGTGAGTGGTAAGGGGTTCCGTAGCGCGTGGTAAGCGGAGCGCACCCGCGAATGCAGCGCGGAGCGGTGCTGGGGTTAGCTTGTGCAGGCAGTGTAATCAACGATGTTGTTTGTAGTGCCGGGTGTGTGCATCACTCGATTAATGGATTAAAAAAGGATGCATCGTGAGTAGTCACATTCACTGGGTAGTTCTTAGCGATGGCGCGCGGCCAACCGAAGATATCTATTTCTATGAATCCGCCGCGCCTACCCTGCATCAACAGGGCGTGCTGGCCGAGCGGTTTCCGGTTTCTCGTTCTTTCGGTGCTGCGTGGCTACATGGGCGCGCTTTTAAACACCGCTATGCTGGGGTGAGCCTGCTGTTGTGTCGCTCGCTGCCATTAAGCTGGCTGCGCTGGCTGGAACGCAACCGCAACGCCTTTGGCTATATCGTCTATCTGATTGATGATGATATTGCCGCTGCCGCCGTTGATACCTCGCTGCCCAGCGCTTATCGCAAACGCATGGCGCGCATAGCGAAGCTTCAACCACGCTTGCTGGAACTGGCTGATGAGGTGGTGGCATGCAGCGACCAACTGGCGAGCTATTTTACGCCGCGCCACGCTAACGTTTCCGTGCTAACGCCCCCTTTGCTGGCGCCCCTGCCAGGGCATGATCACTGTTCCATTCCCCCCTCCGCAGAAACGCCGTGGCAGATTGGCTTTCACGGGACGCGAGCCCACCTTCAGGATTTGCTGCATATCGCACCTGCCTTGGAAACACTGCAGCAGCGTGATGATACCGAGCTTGAAATCATGCTGGGGCAGCATATACCCAAGCGGTTGGCGGCGCTGCCACGGGTGAAAGCCCCGGCACCGTTGCCCTGGCAGGCTTTTCAGCAGTACCAACGCCAGCGACGAATACACATTGGTTTGGCACCTCTATTAGCAACGCCGTTCAATCAGGGAAAATCGTTTATCAAGTTTTTGGATATTGCTGCTATGGGCGGAGTAGGCATCTACTCCAATCGCTACCCCTATACAGAGGTGGTTCGCCATGGCGAAAACGGCCTGCTAGCAGGGGATTCCCCTGACGAATGGCACACCGCGATGCAGCAATTGCTCAACCACCCTGAGGCGACCGTTAAAATGGCAAAACAGGCGGCCATGGATGCACAGCGCATCGGTGACCCAGCGCACACAATTACTTTTTGGCAGGCGCGGTAGCGTGGTTGAGAACTGAGAAAGCACGCTTCGTTCGTGTGGGCCCGTCAGGCCTTACGGAAGTCGAGTGGTTAATGGTGATTTGTGAGTGGTGAGTGGTGAGTGGTGATTTGTGAATGGTGAATAGGTGATGAAATCAAAAATATCTTCGGAATACACATCCCAGCCCTCACCGCCAACGAGGCAAGTTATCTCGTCGGCTTTAGAACCGCTGACGAGATCCGAAATCGATGCGTTAAGGCAGAAAAAGAAACAGCTAAGCGCCTATTATCAAAAGGTTATACGAGATCAGCTGGCCAATAGGTGAGTTCAGGCCGTCTACAAGCGTTTACCCTCGGTGCCTGATGACAAGGCGGCGTAGCCCGGCTACAATGTGGCTACAAAGTAGCTACGAAAGAGAAGGAGAGAGTCATGAGTGCTGATACCGTGGTCCGAGCCCGCATCGACAGCGAAACCAAAGAGCGCGCCACCGTTGCCCTGGAGGCTATGGGTCTGTCCGTGTCCGACGCCATACGCCTTTTGATGCTGCGGATCGCCGACGAAAAGCGCCTGCCGTTTGCCGTGCAGGTGCCGAACGCCACTACGGCCAAGGTTCTGGAAGAGCTGGAAGCCGGCAAGGGCAAGCGCTTTGATAGCGCGGATGCGCTGTTCGAGGACCTGGGCATCTGATGCTAACCCCAGTACGTTCCAGCCAGTTCAAGCGAGATGTGAAGCGGGTCCAGAAACGCGGCAAGGACATGGATAAGCTCCGGTGCTTGCTGGGCCTGCTGCTCGAGCAAGCTCCCTTGCCGGATGCTTACCAGGATCACCCATTACGGGGGAACTGGAAGGGATACCGAGATGCCCACATCGAACCCGATTGGTTGCTGCTGTATCGCGTAGTGGATGAGGAACTGCACTTGGCTCGTACTGGTAGTCACGCTGATCTCTTCCGCGAGTAGACAAGGCAAGAAAGGATGATACTTTACCTTGCCGGCATGACTGCTCCTGACCATAAATCAAGGGGTTAGGCACCATCATAGGATGATATTCTTTTTTCATCCCACAGGAAGCCTTAAGCTGTAAGGGGTGAGAGCTTCGCTTGTGAGGGTAAGGGGGAGGAGCGCGGGCAGTCTCCTTTGCCCGCAGCACGGGTCAGTGGGAGGCGAGCTCGTTGAAGAAGGCTGGGTTGTCCTGGATCATGGCCAGTACCTTGGCCGCCAGGCCGGTGGGGTTGCGGCGTTTGACTTCCCAGGTTGCCACAATATTTGATCATATTTATATAATAGCCCGATTCACCACTCACCATTCACCATTCACCATTCACCATTCACCATTCACCATTCACCATTCACCATTCACCATTCACCATTCACCATTCACCATTCACCATTCACCACTCAAAACGGAAACACCCAAGGCGTAATCAGCAATACCGCCGCTGAGTAGGTCACACTGACCGGCAAGCCAATCTTAAAGAAGTCGGTGATGCGGTAGCGCCCTGGCGAATACACCATTAGGTGGGTTTGGTAGCCGAACGGGATTAAAAAGCATGCGCTGGCGCCATACGCTACGGCCATCACAAACGGTAGCGGGTCGGCGCCAAAGGCGTGGGCAGTACTCCAGGCAACCGGAAAGGCCAGCGCGGCAGCGGCGTTATTGGTCACGGTTTCTGTGAGCAGAAGCGTCAGTAAGTAACAACCCACAAACGCGGCATAGATGCCGTAACCGCTGAACAGCCCCTGCATACCGCTGGCTAACAAGCCTGCCGCGCCTGAGTTTTCCAACGCTTGGGCAATCGCTAACGCTGAACCAATAATCAGCCATAGTTCAAACGGAAAACGGCGGCGCAGTTCCGCCAAGCTGATCACTTTCATCAGCAGTAGCCCGCCCAGCAGTATCAGCAGCCCGTGGAACAGTGGTAGCAGATTAGCGGTAGCCAAGGCAATCACCGCGGCAAAGCCGCCCACGGTGAATAGGCTCTCTTTATTACTCAATTGCGGCCTGGTGAAACTGCCGCTGAGTAAGTGAAAGTTGCGGTCTAGGTTGCGGTGTTGCCGGAAGTCGGCGCTTACCGCTAACAACAAGCAGTCCCCGATGCGAAGTGGGATTTTCCCCAGTTGCCCCTCCAAACGTTTTTCTCCCCGCCGTATGCCCACCACTCCCGCACTGAACATGCTACGGAAATCCACATCTTGCAGGGTTTTGCCTGAAAGCTCGGATTCGTGGGAAATCACCACTTCGACCAAGTTGGTGGCCAGCAGGTTGTCGGCCTGATGGCCGAACAGCTGCAACCCAGGAAAGCGCTGCAGCGCTTGCACCTTGCCGACTTCTCCCGTGAAAACCAGCGTGTCGTTGGCCAGCAGTTGCTCATCCGGAGCCACAGGGCTAATTAGCCGCCCGTGCCGCTCTATTTCCAGTAAATAAGGTCCATCCAAGCTGCGCAGGCCGTTCTCTTCAATCGTCTTGCCGATCATAGGTGAGTCGGCTTCCAGGTCGGCTGCCAGAAAGTAGGAGAGCTTGTCGTCGGTGTCTTCCAGCCGGTGGTGCGGCAGGGCGTTCGCTCGCCACATCAGCACACACAGAGTGATCAGCGCGACCGGCACTCCCACCAGGCTAAACTGGAACATGCCCAGCTCGGAGCCACTGGCACTTAGGTTGAACGAGTTGACCACCAGGTTGGTGGAGGTACCCACCAGTGTGGTGATGCCCCCCAGGATAGAGGCATAAGAGAGCGGGATTAACAGCCGCGAGGGGGCGATACGCTGTTGGCGGGAAATGGCGCCTAAAAAGGCGGCAACAACCTGAAGGCTCACGAGCACAAGGGTCTGTTGCGTTTTATTACCTGCGGCAGCGTGGACGACGGCAAAAGCACCCTGATTGGCCGCCTGCTGTTTGAGTCTAAACTGCTGTTTGAAGACCAGTTGGCGGCGATAGAAGCAGACTCGAAAAAATACGGCACCCAGGGCGGCGAGATGGATTTTGCGCTGCTGGTGGATGGCCTGGCCGCTGAGCGCGAGCAGGGCATTACCATCGATGTGGCGTATCGGTTCTTCTCGACCGAGAAGCGCAAGTTCATCGTCGCGGATACCCCAGGGCACGAGCAGTACACCCGCAACATGGTGACCGGGGCTTCCACGGCTGATGCGGCTATTTTGATGGTCGATGCGCGCCATGGCATTTTGACCCAAACCCGTCGTCATAGCTTTTTGATGTCGTTAATGGGTATGCGCCACTTGGTGGTGGCGATCAATAAGATGGATTTGGTCGACTACTCCAAAGCGCGTTTCGATGAGATCGTCGAAGAGTACCGTGCTTTCGCTAAACAGCTGGGCTTGGAGAATATCACCTTCATTCCTATGTCGGCGCTGAAGGGCGACAACGTCATTGTGCACAGCGCCAAAATGCCTTGGTACCACGGCACAACGCTGCTGGGCTACCTGGAAACTGTCGAGCTGGATGCCGAGCATCTTCAGCGCTCACCCTTCCGCATGCCGGTGCAGTGGGTCAATCGCCCTAACCTGGATTTCCGCGGTTTTACCGGTATGGTGGCCAGCGGTACGGTACGCCCCGGCGACCAGATCCGTGTTCAGCCTTCCGGCAACACCAGCACTGTCTCGCGGATTTATACCCTGGATGGTGACCTGGAAGAGGCCATTGCCGGTCAGTCGATTACGCTGCTGCTGGATGATGAAATTGATATTTCCCGCGGCGATGTGATTTCCGGTGTTGAACAGCCAGCCCAAACCGCTGACCAGTTCGAAACTACCTTAGTCTGGATGCACGAAGAGCCGCTGTTACCGGGCCGCCCTTACTTGATGAAGTTGGGCACCCAAACGGTTTCGGCGACCGTGACGGACATCAAGTACCAGGTCAATGTGAATACCCTGGAACACACCGCAAGCAAGCAGCTTGATCTGAACGGCATTGGCATTTGTACCTTGAGCCTTAACCGTTCGGTTGCCTTTGATGCTTACAAAGACAACCACGATACCGGCGGTTTTATCCTTATCGACCGGATGACCAATAATACGGTTGGTGCGGGCATGCTGCACTTCGCCTTGCGGCGTAGCCAGAATATCCATATGCAGCATGTGGATATTGATAAGCAGGCGCGCGCGTTGGCAAAAAGCCAGAAGCCAGCCGTGCTGTGGTTTACTGGGCTTTCCGGCGCGGGTAAGTCGACCATTGCTAACTTGGTTGAGAAAAAACTCTTCGCCCACGGCCAGCATACCTATCTGCTGGATGGCGATAACGTGCGCCACGGTTTGAACCGCGATTTGGGCTTTACCGATGCCGACCGGGTGGAGAACGTGCGCCGGGTGGCGGAAACCGCCAAACTGATGGTGGATGCCGGGCTGATCGTGATGTCGGCGTTTATCTCGCCTTTCCGTAGCGAGCGTCAGTTGGCGCGGGATCTGTTGGAAGAGGGCGAGTTCATCGAGATTTTTGTCGATGCACCGCTGAATGTCGTAGAAGCACGTGACCCGAAAGGCCTCTACAAAAAGGCCCGCCGTGGGGAGCTGAAAAACTTCACTGGCATTGATTCCACCTACGAAGCCCCTGAAGCACCAGATGTTCACTTGAAAACATCTGCAATGGATGCCGAAGAGGCGGCTGACGCCGTGATCGCCGCTCTGCGCGAACGTGGAATGATCAGCTAAATAGAGTGCTCAAGCTGTCAGGTGGTGGCAAGGTTGGCCGCTGCTTGACAGCTTTTTTATGCAAGGAATTAACCCTATGTCTGTTATTGATCAAGCCCTGCTGGATGCTGTTGAAGGTATCGCTCGTGAAGCGGGCGATGCGATTATGAGTGTTTACGCCCGCGAGTTCAGCGTGGAAGAGAAAGACGATAAAAGCCCGTTAACCGAGGCTGATAAAGCCGCGCACAACGTTATTTTACGCGGTTTGCAAGCGCTGCCAGTGCAGATTCCGATCCTTTCTGAAGAGGATGTTGAGGGCTTTGCCGGTGCGGATGCCGAGGGCCGTTATTGGTTAGTTGACCCGCTGGATGGCACCAAGGAGTTCATCAAGCGCAACGGCGAGTTCACCGTCAATATTGCTCTGATTGAAAACGGTAAGCCGGTGCTTGGCGTAGTGACCGCACCTGCGCTTGAGGTGGGTTACGTGGCCGCACGGGGGCTGGGCGCGTTTAAGGTTGAAGCGGATGGAAGCCGTAAGGCTATCTCCGTGGCAGGCAAGCCAAATGCGGGCGTAGCGTGGCGCGTGGTGGGTAGCCGCTCGCACCCTAGCCCTGATTTGGCCGCTTGGCTGGAACAGCTGGGCGAACACACCATGCTGCCCATGGGGAGCTCGCTAAAGCTGTGCATCATTGCCGAAGGTTTCGCAGATGCATATCCACGTTTAGGCCCCACCTGCTTATGGGATACCGGTGCAGCCCATGCAGTAGTGCTTGAAGCGGGTGGCCGAGTGGAAACCCTAGAAGGCACTGCGCTTAGCTACGCCAACCCCCGCGAAAAGCTCAACCCTTATTTCGTGGTGTGGGGGTATTAATCCTGTGCTAGGGCGCCATCATTCATGTGGGCTACGCCTGCATAGCCGCAATAATATATAGTGAGTGATAAAGTCTAACCCATCATATCAATGGATAAATTATGTGCGGCATTGTTGGCGCGGTCAGCGCAAAGGATTGCACGACTTTTCTTCTGGAAGGCTTATCGACATCCGCGGGTGAATTGAAGCACGGCCCCTTGGCACTGGTCGATGCGGAAATGCCGGTAGTGGTGATCGCACCTAATGATGAGATGTTGGAGAAACTGAAAGCCAACATGAAAGCTAAGCAGAAAGTCAGTGTTGTCGGCGTGGGGTGACATGACAATGAGTCAATGGAAGTATGAGCGTGGAGAGGGACGCCATAAACACCGATGGAAGCATGATTGCGCAGGCTTTGAGCCCGACCAGAAAGGACCCGTTGGTAAATGTCCCAAAAGTATCACAGAAGAGGCCGCTACTGAAATATTGAATAAGGGTGTGCCATACTATGAAAATGTCGATGATACGATACCCTCAAAAATTTATTCGGTATACAAAGGGGTGGTTTACGAAGCTGTTGCGACACAGCCAGGGATATCATGGCATGGCTATCCATGGCGCGGTGATTTGCCGGGTAGGTTGCCACTTTCAAGAAAGATCAAAAAGTTACTGGAGAAAATGGCAGCCGATGAGGGTTATGGAAAAGAGTATTCACAATGGTTAAAAGATTACGGTTAGGCAGCGAAGCTGGCTTACGGCTCAATCTTGATGTCTGCTCTTCAAAGCGGAGAGATCCTGGTTTGATCTGGGGGAAAGGAGTTCTTTCTGTCAACGGTCTTCCCATTATTTCTGCAGAAGATAACAAGTCAGTCGAATGGACCTGGGTAGACTTGCTTGAATGGCTCGCGTGCCATTGGTCGTCACTGCTGCTTGAACAAAGCTTTCCCTTTCATGTTCCTTCTTTGCATATAGGTTATGTACTAAGTGACTTAGAGAAGCGTTGGGATAACATGTCTGAAGATCGTGTAGAAGAAGAGGAAGAAGAGGCATTGCGTTTTTTGTCTCGTCATGATTTTGCAACTGCTTTTAAGGGTATTTATTTTCCGAGTACTTATTTTATGCGGCACGGAAAAATAGTTGAAATAGTTAATAGTGAAACTCATTGCATTGAGCGTTTGTCATTGCAACAAGTAGTAAGTGATTTAGAAGAAATAGGTGATGCGTTGGCAGGGCAAATTCGCTTCTCTACTGATTTTATTTGTGAAAATTCCAGAGGCGCATTAGCAGTTAAACATTGGGATGCGCGTGAAGAAAGTCTCAAGAAATACGCTTTAACTAAATTAACAGGCATGTCTGTTTCAAGTTTGGAAATGTTTAGCGCGGCCAATGATAATGTGTTTTGGGAGTTTGATTCTAGTGAGCCGCTCATAGAAACTGAATTAATGGCTGCTGCACGTATGACCGCAGGTGCGATATCTTTACCTGAACAACAAGAATTATTAGAACGTGTTCGTCGAATTAATAAATATTCAACTCCTGTGTTAGATGAGTTAACTGATTCTATTGGTGAGGAGTTTGAAGAAACTGGAAAACCTCATGACCAAGGGTATTGGGCTGCGAATTGGTTACGCAGGCGCATTGATAAAGATACACGTTCTGCAATTAAGCCATTGGAAATTTTGAAACAATGGGGGGTTGCTGTAGAGGAAATGAGCTTGCCAGATGCTAAGTTTGATGCTTTGGCATGCTGGGGTTCTAGGCATGGGCCTGCGATTTTAATTAATCAGTCTAGTGAAAATGTACCTGCTCATGTCCACAGGGCAAACTCTACGTTAGCGCATGAGATATGCCATTTGCTTTTAGATCGTAATACAGCTTTGCCAGTTGTTGAGGTTTTGAATGGAAATACACCTGAGCGTCTAGAAAAGCGTGCGAGAGCGTTTGCTGCAGAGTTAATGTTGCCGCGAGAAGTAGTTGCAGTTGAAGTGCGTATGACTACGTCTTTAGAAAAAGCAATTGCTAAATTGTCGCAAGAGTATGAAGTAAGCGAATCGTTGGTTTGTTGGCAAGTTATTAATTCAACTGGTTATGATTCTTTGAGTGAGCCGGAACAGCGCTGGTTGCAAGCTCGTAACAAGCAATAAATCTTTGTTCTTATAATAGCTTTTTATATTTAGGCACAAAGAATAAGAGAGCTAAACCATAGCCCCTTGGCATTGGTATGGGTGCTGAAGTGGTTAAACCTATTATTCTGGCTAAGAGTGAGACACTAAAGCGATTTATATGCCTAATATTTTGGTGGTGGGTGGAGCCGGTTACATTGGCTCCCATATGGTCAAACAGCTGGCGCAAGCAGGCCACTCGGTGGTTGTATTCGACAACCTTTCTACCGGCTTTCGTGACATGGCGGCCTACGGGGAACTGATCGAGGGGGACTTGGCGAACACTGAACTGCTAGAGCGGCTATTTACGCAATATGCCTTTGATGGGGTAATGCATTTTGCTGCCTGCAGTCTGGTGGGTGAGTCTGTTATTAACCCCGGCAAGTACTACCAAAACAATGTGTCGAACACGCTGAACCTGCTGGAAACGATGGTGCGCCACCACGTGAAGCGTTTCATTTTCTCGTCGACGGCGGCCACCTTTGGTGAGCCTCATTATGTGCCCATTGATGAAGCCCATCCCCAATGTCCTATCAACCCCTACGGTTCCAGCAAGCTGATGGTGGAAAGGTTGCTGCAGGATTACCATGCAGCCTACGGGGTGAATTCAGTCTGCCTACGCTATTTCAATGCCTGCGGTGCCGACCCTGATGGCGAGCTTGGTGAGTGCCATGACCCTGAAACACACCTTATTCCGCTGATCTTACAGGCGGCGTCCGGGCGGCGTGATTCGATAACCGTGTTTGGCAGGGATTATCCCACCGAAGACGGCACTTGCGTGCGCGATTATATTCATATTGAGGATTTGTGCTCTGCCCATGCACTAGCGTTGGAAGCCTTGATCAAAGGCACCCAAGAGGGGGCACTGGGATATAACCTGGGCAACGGGCAAGGCTATTCCGTTCAACAGGTGATTGATGCGGTGAAGGCCGTGGTGGCTGAAGATGGCTGCAAGCTAGTGGTGGAAGAGGGCGATCGTCGCGCGGGTGACCCCGCACGATTAGTGGCGGATGCCGCCCTTGCAAAGAAAGAGCTAGGCTGGCTACCCCGCTATGCGGATCTGCCTATGATTATTCGCCATGCCTGGGCTTGGGAAAAGAAGATGTCTGGCTATTAACTTGAATTTGAGCATGTGATGCCAATACATGCCATAATGATTTTTGTACATAGTGGGAATTTTTATGTTGTTTTTTTAGATAGTTGATTGATATCACATTGTTTTTTTCTGAGAAATGCTGGAGCAGGATCTTAAGCATGATAAGTATGAAACCTCTTGCAGCGCTTGAAATAAATTAATTCGTGTATGGCGTAAGGTGTTTTATTGATGGGGTTTAAACTCAAGAAACGCACAAGTTTTAATCCAAAGAGAAAACTGCAAGCTGCCAACGAGTCTTTTTCTGAACAGTGGGAGCAAGCAGGGTACGGCGGTAATCCTGAACACAAGCGCAACCCAGGCGATTTTGGCTTGACTCCACCGGCTGATCCTAGGCCACATAAAAGCCTATGTGACGATGCCTTAGCTGACAAGGTTCTTGAGGAGTGGAGAAAGCGCAATGCGTGAATTTTATATTGATGTCACCTCGCTAAATGACTCGCCTACTTGCTCACTGTCAATTGTTGTGAAAGGACAGCCTGTTACTGAGCACTTCAATGAACAAGATGAATTAGAAACACAGATTATAGTTAATCCAATCCCGTTGGCAGAGTGGTTGGCTGCAAACTGGTGGCGTCTTCGTTGGGAACCTGAGAAAGAGAATTTGTCGGCTGAACAACAGTTGGACTGGGATTTGAGCCATCGCTTGGCTTCGGCTGGGTCAGGCCATATTTGGCCTGATCTTACTTTTTCATCAGATGATCTTTCCATTAACTGTCTGGCCCGTAAAACCTCGGGTCAATTCTCGACGATACGTTATACCCGCCAACTAAATGATTGGTTAGATGCCCATTGGTTTGAAGCAGGTATAGATGGCTTTTTGAACGCGACCGCAACGGTGAATCCTAATTCTAATTTATCCTGTTTGTGGCAAGATATTCTGGATGAGCGGAGAGATACTGTCGCTAATAAGTGGCGAAAACTGGAAGCAAAGGCAGGATATGATCCAGGGGAGGCACCGGATAAACTCATTGAAGGCCTACAACGTTACTACCCAATGTTTGGTCAAGCGTCTGTAGAAGAGCTCAGTAGTGAAAACCGTGGGCAGTCGGTGCTCCATATGGCGGAAGATTTGTACCAATCTTTGCAAGATACACATGAATCGATGCAGCCTGATCTAACAGGATTTGAGGAGCAACTTCCTGGTTTACTCGTAAATGATAGCTCGCCACCATGGAAGCAAGCAGCTAACGCCGCTCACTGGGTAAGAAAAAAACTTGGATTGAATGTATCGGAATCCGTTACCAATAAGCGGCTTTTTGACTATCTCGATGTGAGCGAGCAGGTGTTCAACCAGCCTCGGAAAACAGCGCTTGCATCCGCTGGTTTGAAAAAAAACCAGACTCGAACAATGGTTTTGCTTAGCCCAGGTAGAGAAACAGCGCAACGCTTTGCATTATCACGGTTGCTTGGTGATTATCTGTATACCTTTCAAAAAGACGATAGTCAGCTATTAAGTACCACGCACAGCAGAACGAATCGTCAGAAATTTCAGCGGGCTTTCGCTCAGGAATTATTATGTCCTTATGAGGGGTTACTAGAAATCATGGATACAGCCCAGCCTAGTGAAGAAAGTTTGGAAAAGTCTGCTGAGCTTTATAAGGTTTCTCCCTTGACGGTGCGCTATACCTTAGAGAATAAGCAATAGTGAATATGGCGATTGGACTCGCTTATGGATAGTCGACCGCTAAGTGCTGGAGCAACTCAACTTGGGCGATTAAAGAAGCCGAAGGATCTGCAATCGCAGGTATTGTCATCTGTTTGTCGTTAATGTATGCATCATACTAGCCAGCTTTAAGGATTAAGAAGGATGAAAATTGCCGTTGCAGGAACGGGCTACGTAGGGCTTTCTAATGCAATGTTGTTAGCGCAGCACCATGAAGTGGTTGCGGTGGATATTGTTCCCGAAAAGGTTGAGCAGCTGAACAGCCGCCGCTCGCCGATTGAAGATACGGAAATAGCGGCGTTCTTGAACCGCGATGATCTGAACTTTACGGCCACGCTGGATGCTGAGCAGGCCTATGCGGGTGCACAGTTCGTGATTATTGCCACGCCCACCGATTACGATCCCCAAACCAACTATTTCGATACCTCGAGTGTTGAAGCTGTTATCGAGCAGGTCATACGCATCAACCCCGGGGCGGTGATGGTGATCAAATCCACCGTGCCGGTGGGGTACACCAAGAGCGCTGCGGAACGCTTCAACACCCGGAACCTGATTTTCTCGCCTGAGTTCTTGCGTGAAGGAAAAGCGCTTTACGATAACCTTTACCCTTCACGCATTATTGTGGGCGAGTGTTCCAGCCGTGGAGAGACCTTTGCTGAGCTCCTCAAGCAGGGGGCGATGGCGGAAGAGGTAGAGGTGCTGCTGACCAACAGCACCGAAGCCGAAGCGATCAAATTGTTTGCCAATACATACCTGGCCATGCGAGTGGCGTATTTTAATGAGCTGGATAGCTATGCAGAAACCCATGGCCTGGACACTAAACAAATTATTCATGGGGTAGGTCTCGACCCGCGTATTGGTAAGCACTACAACAACCCAAGCTTTGGGTATGGCGGCTATTGCCTACCGAAGGACACCAAGCAACTGCTCGCCAACTATGCCAATGTGCCGAGTAATATCGTTCAGGCAATTGTCGATGCCAATCGCACGCGTAAAGATTTTATTGCTGAATCGGTGCTGCGCCGCAAGCCGAAGGTAGTGGGGGTTTATCGCCTGATCATGAAAACGGGTTCAGATAACTTTCGTGCCAGTGCCATGCAGGGTGTGATGAAGCGTATTAAGGCGAAAGGTGTGGAAGTGGTGGTTTACGAGCCGGTGCTGGAGGACGAGAAGTTTTTCGGTTCAACCGTGATGCGTGATCTACCCGCGTTCAAGGAGAAGTGTGATGTCATTCTGGCTAACCGCATGGTCACCGAGCTAAGCGATGTGGAAGCCAAGGTGTATACCCGCGACCTGTTCGGCAGCGATTAAAAATCAGCGCATGAGCTAATATGTTTGAATATAAGCGCTGGTGATTATATGGCCCCTTATTAGAGGGGCTTCGTTATTATGGACGTTGGGCGCTGGTTTTGTTGTAAAAAAGGAGTTCATAAATGGAAGCCATTGTACAGTAAGCGTTCATTCCACGACGTTCTGCCACCCCGCTAAAATTCGCCCTAAAGTAACCTCACAGTTTCCAAGCGAGGTTACCCCCATGAGAAAGCACCGCACACCCGAACAGTGGCAGGCCCTGGTCAATCAGCAGCGAGACAGTGGTCTGTCAGCTTCGAAGTTCTGCAAACAAGAGAACATCGGCTACGCCAGTTTCTGCAACTGGCGCAAGCGCCTGTCCGATCAGGCGGCCGGTGACTCAGCGGATTCCGGCGAAGCCGGTTTTCTGGACCTGTCCTCTCTGATGGGTGCAGCGCAGTCCGGCCCAGGCTGGAACATTGTGCTCAGCCTCGGCAACGGCGTCGAATTGCGGCTGAGCCAGAACGGATGATCGGGCTCGATAGTCAGGCGCGCATCTGGCTGTGCACCGAGCCCACGGATATGCGCAAATCGTTCCGGGGCCTGAGCGCCCTGGTCCGGAATCAGTTGAAGCACGACCCACTCAGTGGCCAGTATTTCGTCTTCGTCAATCGTCGCAAGACCCAGATGAAGATGCTGTATTTTACCGCTACCGGTTATTGCCTGTGGGCCAAGCGCCTGGAGCAGGGGCAGTTCCGGGTGCCGTTATCCGCCTCCGGTCAGCGAGCCTTGACCCTGACGGATCTGCAACTACTGATCGATGGCATCGAGGTGCAGAAATACCGCCAATTCAAGCGTTTTCGAGGGGTATAGAAGACGGACTTCCGGTATAATGTCGGCCATGAATTCAACGGCTTCCGACCCCCAACCCAATGCACCTTCCTACTCGGCCCTGGCCGAGGAAAATGCGTTGCAGCGCGAGCAGTTGGAGGCCCAGGCGGAATCCATTCGGCAGTTGAAACACCAGTTAGACTGGTTCAAGAAGCAGCTGTTCGGCCCCAAATCCGAGAAACAGGTTTACGATATTCCGGAACAGGACAACCTGTTCCAACCGGATGACGCACCGCTACCGGAACAGCCTGCCGAGGAAGAAAAGCGCACCATCAAGGCCTACCAGCGCGGCACCGGCAAAAAGCAGCGCGATGACGACTGCCTGAACGACACCGGCCTGCGCTTTACGGCGGATGTACCGGTGGAAGTGATCGAGCAACTGCCGCCGGAGCTGACCGGGCCGGACGCCGACCAATACGACATCATCGGCACCAAAACCACCTACCGTCTGGCCCAGCGGGCCTCCAGCTATGTGGTGCTCAAATGCGAACGCCCGGTGTTCCGTCGTAAGGGCACGGATCAAAAACCTGTGACAACACCAGCCCCGTTCAACGTGCTGGACAACAGCCTGGCCGATGTCAGCCTGCTGGCCGGGTTGCTGGTGGACAAGTTCCAGTTCCACCTGCCGCTGTATCGCCAGCACCAGCGCATTCAACAAGCGGGTATTACCCTCAGCCGCAGCACCCTGACGAACCTGGTGAAGCGGGCCATCGACCTGCTTCGGCCCATTGTGGACGCCCAGACCGACAACGTGCTGCGCAGCCGGGTGCTGGCCATGGACGAAACACCCATCAAAGCGGGCCACCAGGGCCGGGCAGGCCCGCAGAAAGGCAAGATGAAAACAGGCTGGTTCTGGCCCCTATACGGTGATGACGACGAAGTGGTGTTTACCTACTCGAACAGTCGGGGCCGACTGCACATCGAGCAGGTTCTGAACGACCAATTCAGTGGCACTCTGATCAGCGATGGTTATGCCGCATATGCCCGCTATGCCGCGGCCCAGAAAGGCATTACTCATGCTCAATGCTGGGTGCATAGTCGCCGTTGCTTCGTTGAGGCCCAAAAGGATCATCCTGAGAAGGCCACCGAAGCCCTGCAACAGATCGCGAAGCTGTACCAGATTGAAGATACCATTAAGGAAAAGGAGCTCACCGGCGAGAAGAAGCGTCAATACCGGCTGGACCATGCGAAGCCGGTCGTCAGCGGCTTCTTCCAATGGTGCCGGGATCAGTTGGGGCAAGGCGGCCTGTTACCCAGTGAACCGTTAACCAAAGCCCTGAATTACGTGCTCGGCCGGGAAACGAGCCTGACGGTGTTCCTGGAAGATCCGGGCGTACAACCCGATACCAATCACCTGGAACGGGCGCTACGCCCCATTCCAATGGGCAAGAAAAACTGGATGTTCTGCTGGACCGAACTGGGCGCGGAACACCTGGGCATCATCCAGAGCCTGATCAGCACCTGCAAGCTGCACGATATTAACCCCTACACTTACCTGGTGGACGTGCTGCAACGCGTCAGTCAGCATCCGGCCAGTGACGTCAGCGACCTGACGCCTCGTCTCTGGAAAACCCGGTTCGCCGAGAATCCGCTACGGGCGCTGATCGATCCACGCCA